>JBAVUV010000337.1:0-2684 GCA_049696955.1 Candidatus Sulfotelmatobacter sp.
CTCGCACGTCAGTGGACGACAACGATTATCAGGTACCGTTCCGTTTCACAGGCAAGCTCACCAAGCTCACCTACAAACTCGGGCCGGAGGAGTTGATGCCGGAGGACCAAAAGGCGAAGGCCGAAGCCCACGCTATGGTGCACAGTTAGGCAGCGAATTTTTTCCTTTAGAACCCCCGTCCAAGCTCATTGCTTGGGCGGGGTTTTTTGGTTGCGCGGCAAGAACTCAAGGTTCTGAGAGGAAGGTCGGCTGGCTAGGAACTAGCCAACAGGGTCACCCCAAGATACGTCACCCCGAGAAATTCCAAAGCAATAAGGCAGTTTTGACAGTTCCCATGCACGTCATAGCCTGCTGAATATTGACGTGCGCGATTAGCAGGCGCCGGAAATCAAACGCCAGACATCGACTGGAGGGAAAATGCAACTTTGCAAATTCAAGTTCAGGAACATTCTCGTTCTCGCAGCTTCCCTGGCGTGTCTGCAGACTCTTGAAGCTCAGAAAATCAACAGCAACCTAGCCATGGTGGTGAACATGCCTGTCGGTTCGACGTCGGAGGTCGCCGGCACCGGTTGGGGTGCGGTCGGCGGAGTCGGCTATAACATCAACGAGCGCAACGCAGTCATCGGCGAGTTCATGTGGAACAGGATGTATCCCTCCGGCAGCGTGTTGCGACCGCTCCAAACGCCCGCTTCGCCGTCCGGCAACCTCAACGGGAACAGTAACCTGTATGCTCTCAGTGGAAATTATCGGTACGAATTACGCGGCCGAATGCTCGGCACCTACCTCATCGGAGGCGGTGGCTGGTACTTCCGCAAGAACTGGCTCTCGACGGAGGTCACCTCAAGGGCCGGCGCCGTTTGCACACCGGCCTGGCTCTGGTGGGGATTCACTTGCGCGTCGGGCGCGGTGACGGCCAATCAGACACTAGCAACCTCCACTACAAACGCATGGGGCGTGAACGCTGGCATTGGGTTCACGGTCAGAGTTGGAGAAGCTCCTTATCGGCTGTATACGGAAGCACGCTATCACTATGCCCCAACCAAGAACCTCAGCACACAGTTCATAGCGGTCACGATAGGAATCCGATACTGAAAACCGATTCCCGCGCGGCTGCAACCAGCCGAAGAGTGGCTGCTGCCAGACGGTTGACGGAATATCTGTTACAACATCTACCCAACACCCTTTCGCGGCTCCTAGGTCTGCTTAAGCTGACATTTCTGACAGTTGCGTGCCGTTATTCAAAAGACTTCAATTAGGAAAGCCCAATGCAGGGGTTGAGGGGCGTAGCTCATGAAAACGATAAGTGTAGCCTCGGCTTGGCGGCTGTCAACGTTTCCTGCGGCCCTGCGGCTTGGTATTGTTATCGTTACGACGGCGGCCATAGCGCAGGACGTGGTAGCGCCGGGAACGAGCTTGGGAATCGCCTCGGTGCCAAACCTGCGAGACGCGGGCGGCTATAAGACGGCGGACGGTGAGGTGGTGCGGCGTGGCGTTGCATATCGCTCGAACCAGCTCAATCCGATCAGCGCCGATGACATGAAGAAGATTGCAGCTCTAGGATTGAAGAACGATTTCGACTTGAGGACGGCGGAGGAACGCCAGGCGAAACCTGACGAATTGCCAGCCGGAGTGAAGAATGTGTGGCTTAATGTGCTCGCGGATGCCAAAGGGATTAGTCCGGCAGAAGTTGACAAACTGCTGAGCGATCCCAAAGCGGCCAATGAGGCGCTTGGCGGCGGAAGGGCCACGGCGGCGTTTGTGAAAACTTATCGCGAGTTCATCACGCTGCCGAGCGCCAACGCCGCATTTCGCCAGTTGTTTGTCGAACTGGGCGAGAAAAGTCAGCTGCCGTCTTTGTACCATTGCACCACGGGCAAAGACCGCACCGGCTGGGCGTCAGCCGCCTTGCTGACGCTGCTGGGCGTGCCGGAAGACAAGGTGTACGAAGACTATTTGCGAAGCAACGAATATATCCTTCCCGCCTACAAGAGTTTCATCGATCGTTTTGTCGCGGCGGGCGGCGACCCGTCGATACCACAAGCTCTGCTGGGCTCGAAAGCGGAATACCTGCAAGCGTCGTTCGATCAAGTCAAGACCCAGTACGGAAGCATCGAAAACTATTTTGACAAGGGGCTTGGGATCGACCAAGCGGGTCAGCAGAAACTTCGCGACCGATTTCTTCAAACAAACAAATAAGTCAGCCTGAGCTTGATGGACGACTCCGGGCGTCGACCTGTCTGATTTCCGATAGTTGATAAATGTCTTCGTGTGACGTGCGGTGCGCGACAGTCCTGCGTGTGATATCGCGGGTCACATGGCACATGCGTTCCGCGACCGTAGAAACCATATCGGAATGTGACAGGGGATCCGTGTGTGCTAAGAGTCTAGCCGCTACGCCCCCAAGGAATCTGTAATGAGGGCGTTGCCTTAGATATTCTTGTTGATAATTCTCGTAACTGGTAATTCAACTGCCCCTGGTCATGTCCACCTATGACGATGACCGACATGGGCACCTTGGAATGAGCAAAGGACCCAGTACTACATACCGGCTGTATTCCACACGATCCAGATCGCGAGAAGGGGAGGCGACGGGCCGGGCGAGAGTCTCGGATGAGCCTATAAACGTCCCTACGTGTGGAGTGAGCAGGAAGAAAGGGACGCCAGCGAAGGCGACCCGAAGGTTC
>JBAVUV010000338.1:0-3356 GCA_049696955.1 Candidatus Sulfotelmatobacter sp.
TTGCGAGTTTGACTCTGGCCTTTCTTCTGTTTCTCATGTCCGGCACTGGTGGCTTCTTCACCAAGCACATTACTCTGGTCTCCTATTTTGACAATGCAAGCGGCCTGCGCGTAGGTGCTCCCGTTCGACTGAGTGGCGTTGATATCGGCAATGTTTCTGGGATTCGCGTGGTCGCCGATAAGGACAAGCAGATCACCCCTGTCGAGGTGCTCATGAAGGTGAGCATGAAGTACAGCTTCGACCTGCGCCGCGACTCGGTCACTTCCCTGGATACGGCCGGCGTGCTCGGCGAAACTTATCTTGATATCGACAGCTCGCAGGCCATCGGCCCCGTCGTGACGAATGGCGATACTCTGCCCACCCATGTTCATCCTGATTTCAACGAGGTGGTGCGTTCCAGTCAAAGCACGTTGCAGAACATGGATGCGCTGCTGAAGCGCGCCGACCGCATCCTGGCCTTCGCGGAAAGCGGCAAGGGTTCGCTCGGCAAATTAATTTATGATCCCACTCTGTATGACCGCTTCTCCCAGACGGTTACGGAGTTCAAAGGTGTGGTGGATGAGATTGCCCAGGGAAATGGCAGCCTCGGCAAGCTGATCAATAACAACGACGCCTACAACAAGTTCGTTGCCACGCTCGACCGCATCAACCAGGTTGCCGACGATCTGCAAGCCGGCAAAGGCTCTGCCGGGAAATTTCTGAAGGATCCCGCGCTCTACAACAATGCCAACGACACAATTGCGAATCTGAAGAAGGTGAGCGAAGACATCAATGCGGGCAAGGGAACTCTGGGCAGGCTAACCAAAGACGAAGACTTGGCCAATAAACTAAACACAACCATTACCAAGCTCGCCGCGCTTACCACCGAACTTGAAGACGGTAAGGGCACCGCAGGAAAGCTATTCAAAGACGAAGCTCTCTACAACAACGCCAACCAGATGCTGACCGAAACCCAAGGCCTGATAAAAGCCATCCGCGAAAATCCCAAGAAATATCTCAGCATCAAACTGCACGTCTTCTGAAATCTCTGGCCAAAAACAGACCTTGTCCTTGGCCAAAATAGACTTGTCGATGGCTAAAAATAGACTTTGTCATCGGCTAAAAATAGACTTGTCATTCCGAGCGCAGCGAGGAACCCTGGTTCTAGCCTGCCGCTGCCGCGACCTATTTACGAGACGACCCGCACCGCCGCCGTGGACTCCGCCTGCTCGTGCGCATGATAACTCGACCGCACCATCGGACCAGACTCAACGTGGCGGAAACCGAAGCGCAGCGCCTCATTTCGCAGCTCACGAAATTCCTCAGGCGTATAGAACCGGGCAATGGGCAAGTGATCGCGCGAGGGCCGCAGATACTGTCCCACGGTAAGAATGTCCACGCCGCGCCCACCGAGGTCGCGGAAAACGTCCACAAGTTCATCGCTCGACTCTCCCAGCCCAACCATCACTCCGCTCTTGGTCACCATGCCGGGAGAAAATTTCTTGGCGTTCTCAAGCAGCGTTAACGTCCGCTCGTAACGCGCACCGGAGCGTACCGCGCGGTAAAGACGCGGCACCGTTTCTGTATTGTGATTGAGAACGTCAGGCCGCGCATCGAGCACAATCTTCAACGGCTCTTCTAGTCCCTGAAAGTCCGGGATCAACACTTCGATGCGGCAATCCGGAATGAGTTCACGAATCTCGCGAATCGTCTCGGCAAAAATTCTGGCGCCCCCAACATTATCGTCGTCGCGATTCACGCTGGTCACAACCGCATGTTTCAGGCCAAGAGTCGCAACCGCCTCAGCCACTCGTTTCGGCTCATCCCAGTCGATGGGTTGCGGCCGCCCTTTAGGCACGGCGCAAAATCCGCAACGCCGCGTGCAGATATCGCCCAGTAGCATGAACGTCGCAGTCTTATGATTCCAGCACTCGCCGATATTCGGACACTGCGCCGATTCGCAAACCGTGTGCAATCCCAGCCCGCGCGCCAGCTTCTTAAGCTCGTGAAAATTGTCGCCCACCGGAGCCTTGGCCCGCAGCCACTCCGGCTTCGGCACGCGCACCGGCGGTCCCACTTCGATCTGAACCAGTTGTGAAGTACTTGCCATCGCTTCGATTCTATCAGCTTCGTCTTTTCTCCGAACCTGGCAGGACTCGTCTCCGATCAAGCATTTTGTCGAATCTAATGAGATGTATATACATCTATTAAAAGCATGAAAAAGTCATCGATGCCGGCGCTCTCCTGCATGTGTGCGACCCTCCGCCGAGCCTCGCGCGTCCTCACCCAGCACTATGACGAGGAGATGCGACCGCTCGGACTCAGGGCAACGCAGTTCACCATCTTGCAGGCGCTGTCGCTCGTAGGAGAAATCTCCCAAGGAAGATTAGGGAAGATTCTCGCCATGGACAGCACTACTCTGACCCGAACCCTGGAGATCATGCTGGCTCACGGCTGGATCGTAAAACAGCAGGGAAAAGACCGGCGCCAGCGGCGGCTGCGCCTTTCCAAAGCAGGGGAAGCGCAATTCACCCGCGCACTTCCCACCTGGCGGGCAGTGCAGGAACGGCTCCGGCGTCAACTCGGAAAGGGACGCTGGGACAACCTCATGAACCTGTCGAACGAAGTAACTTTAGCAGTCACAGAATAAACAGAATAAAAGGAGTCGATTATGACCAAATACGCGAAGTTAACTGCCGGGCTGATCGGAGCCTGGTTCATTCTGTCTCTCGCAACTTCCGCACTGCACCTCTATCGGACCAGCTCGAATGCCCCGCCGCTTTCGGTTGGGTTAGCAGTATTAACGCCCATCGTCGCATTCGTGGTGTGGTTCGCCGTATCGCCAGGATTGCGGCAATTCACACTCTCCTTGAATCCGCGGATATTAACCATGGTCCATAGCTGGAGAGTCATCGGTTCTGTCTTTCTTGTGCTGGCCACCTATGGCATTCTGCCGCGTGCGTTTGCTTTGCCCGCAGGATGGGGCGACATCGCCGTCGGCGCTACCGCATCTTTCGTGGCTTTGAAACTGGCAAGTCCCAATCACCGCACCATCTTCATCGTCTGGCAGGTCCTCGGCATTGTCGACCTGGTGATGGCGGTGACGTTGGCTACGCTTGTGCCAGTGATTGATCCCAACGCCATCTCAACTGCCGCGATGAGTGTGCTTCCCCTGAGCCTGATTCCGACATTTGCAGTGCCGTTGCTGCTGATTTTGCACGTCATCTGCATTATGCAAGCCACCCGGTGGCCGTCACCGCAGCGCGCGGAGATTGGACAACAGTTGCGCTCTCCGGCTGCGTGAGGCAATCGGGCGAAGAACTTCATCAAAGTGCCGCCCCGCGTCCTGGCGGCACTTTTACAACAGAGGCTAATGC
>JBAVUV010000339.1:0-2965 GCA_049696955.1 Candidatus Sulfotelmatobacter sp.
GGCGACAACCCCTCGACGCAGCGCACGATCACGAAGAGTTCGACTGACCCTAGATTTCCGGCTGTCGCTGCCCAGCGCTTCACGTTTTCGTTACCTCTCCGCGAGCCGCGAATACCGCCGGTTCTCAGAAGGACGCTTCCGAGCTCAGTAAGCGCGATACTCTGATTCGAACTCCCGGAATCGTTGTGCAGTACATCAAGAATGTGACGATCCAAATCCAGCAGGCTAGGATCAAGGGGAAACTGTTTGCAGTTGGGCAATCTCTTCGCCTGCTTCGTCAGACCTGTGCTCAGCTGTGCATGCTCCTGCAGCGCTTTTGCAGAAAAAAACGTCTGGGACTGAAGGCTCAAATAATCCTCAAAAACGATAGCCGTATCAATCAGGCCGTCAACCGCATTCGGAGCCCGCGGACGGCAGCGCGAGCACCCTGGCACCCGTGCACAACGCAGAGCGCGCGCCGTCCAGTTCTGAAGATCATAACGTCGAAAATCTGTTGCGACGCCGGGAGTTCCAACCCGGCTGAGAAAATAGACGATTTCGACCGCGACCATACTTATCCAAAAGTGCTCGTCAGCTTGTGCTTCCTTTGTGAACTTACGGCGTGAGCTACCCTCTCTGAAATGCATCTCACGGAAACAACGGTAGCAAGGGGTTTCCTTACCGCGGAAGAGAGGCCCGACGTCCAAATAGTTTGCGGCTTCATCCATGGCAGCACGCAGCCATGACATTCCGTGTGTTACACACCAGTCATCCAGCTGCGCATGCCACTCGACGTCTTCGCGTTCAAAAGAAAGAGAAACCGCAAGCGACTGCTCGAAGGTATCTGCACGCGGGTACCACGCACCTAGCGATTCAGTGAGCACCAGCACCACTCCGCCGATGCCACTTTTCTCCAGAATTAACTTCAACACTTCCGTTTGTAGTGACGCCTCCCTGCGATAAAAAATCACAACCTGGGCAGTCCGCAGTCGCTCGTAAGCATGTAGGCCGCTACAGTTTGCGGCCGTCGTTGCACCATATCGTCGCAGAAACGCAAGCGTCTCGATGTTTGGAACCGCTGGCGTTGTTTGGGTCGCGCCCTCTTCGACCAGTCCACATTTGAAAAGCAGCGAGATCCCAGCTCGTACGTGACCCACAGGCATACCTGCAAACGCGGCCTCTATCTGCCTTAGGGTTCGGTCTCCATCCATCAGCGACATCAGTCTCGGCAGAAAACTCTCCGCTCGCGGTCCCTTGAAAAACTGCAGTCCATCCGCTCCGTCAACAACGAGCCCGTCTCTCAGCGGAATGACGGCGAGTTCGTGCAAAAAACGTGGTTGGTGCGGCAACACTGGCTTCGTGTTTTCTGCCGTCCACTCAGATGAAAAACCGTGAAGGCTGCCAGGTTCCATACTAACCCCTATACTGGGTTGGCACGATGCCGCCACAAATAGGCCAGCTCCGCTTGTATCTCGGCATAGCTTCGGGTTGCCTCTGATCGATGTAAACCGCACCGCGGGCAATTGTGAACCCCGACGACCGTACTCGTCGTCATTTTTCGTCGCACGACGTCAATTTGCCAAATGTAACCCGGGATCGCGGACGACCGGTCCAGCGCCTCAACAGCCTGCACAATTTGGGCTGCCCCCATCACGGCAAATGGCTCCAAGTACCCCCTGGGTCCCCGGCTGCCATTTGACGAGTAGTATTCCAACAAGACTGACAGCTCGTTCGGCCACGCAGTGTGTTGCAGGAAACGCTGCACCCAACAAGCCCAACAGCTCGCACCTGGCATCACGATCGGACCCAACTGTAGAACTGTTGAATACAAAAACAGCGGTATAAATGGCCGACGATGTTCGTATGCAATCTGGTCCAACAATTCGCAGAGATGGGGTACCGGCCGCCAGGCCGCAACCACGTTAACGCGCGAAAGCGGCCATGCCTCAGGCGCTGGGACATTATCTGCGACGCCAATCGTCTCAATTATGTCCTTCCGAAACGTTCTCACGTATCGCGCGACGGCCCTGCCGAATTCGCCCACTGAAATCAGATGGACAGGTTGAAGTAGTTCTTGTGGTTGTTCCACGCTGTTTTCGATCCACCATTCGTCAGAGGAACTCTCGGCATCTGCCTGACGGCTAATTTACAAAAAGGGGAACAGCCAAATTCCCAGCGCACGGCACCGAACCCGAAGAATGCGCCAAGTCTTGGCAGAAAGTTGCCGACCGAAGGGACATCGCTGACGGCATCAATATGTCGCGATAGTTTCGTCTCATCCGATCGGGCAGCCGACTATCTAAACGCTACCGGCCCGGCGATAATTAGCAGTGCAACTCGCCACTCGTCGCAAGCTTCAGAAGATTCGAAAAACACAACGAGCCGCCACCCATAGCATGAACACTGCTTCCGTCTTTGCCGTGACAACCCGCCTCAGTTCGCCCGAAGCGCTTCGTCCACACAAACTCTTGAGGAACACGCTATCGAACCATCGCCAAAAGCTATTGAGTCACGCAAACGGCTGCGGCCAGGTATTCAACTGGTCTTCATCATGGACAGGGTAGCCCATTTCCTTGGGAGCGTCGTAAAGGCGCCGATGGCCTTTGTATTGGGCACGATACTGAAACGAGAAAGGTTGTAAGCCCGGAACTAGAACCCTGACAACGCGTACACCTGATCGCAGGGCTTCGTCCGTGCTTAAGTCAACCACGTAAACGTCAAGGCCTTTCCGCCGAAAGCGCTCCAGTACCATCCGGAGGGCTTCCTTCTCGTCAGTGAACTCAAGAGCCGATATTTTGCTCAGAAGTCGTTTGTTACCCGACTGTAAGAGAAACTCAAAGGCGCACGCGTGCTCGAAGCGAGCCATGAAGGTTGCCCCGTCGAAGAGTCCCGAAAAATCGTTGCCGCTCACTTCAGTCGACCTCTGGCCACGAAACGCTACCCTGCAAGCAGCCATATCCCGGATTACCTTCGCCACCGCATCAAC
>JBAVUV010000340.1:0-2066 GCA_049696955.1 Candidatus Sulfotelmatobacter sp.
ATCGCACGATTGGCTGTGGGGAAGCGAACAAATCCATCGCTTGCGCTATCAAGAAATCAAACCTATGAAATCGGAGCATCTTCGTAATCGCATTCTGGCCGCGGATCTGGCATGGATTCCGGCGGCGCTGGCGGCTGAGCAAGCGCTGGACTGGGCATTGCACCGCCACCAGATTCCTCTCAGCGCGTCCAACTTCGTGGTCTATGTCGTCTGCACCGTCTTTGCCTGGATCCTGCTATCGGAAAATCTTCATCTCGATGGCTTTCGCGCGGGATGGCGACTCTCGGCTTTGCTTTCCCACCTGCTGCTCGCCATCGCTCTTGTCATGGTGCTGTTAATCGCGGTTGAAAACGTGTCGGAGCGTTACCTCGGGAGATTCACGCTGAGCGTCTTTTCGCTGTTCCTGCTGATCGGCTTCCTCGCCATCCGCGGGTGTGTCCTGGGAACGGTTGCGCGGCGATACAAGAATGGCAAAGTCCATCGTGTCGTGATTCTCGGCTCCGATGCCCTGGCCGTCGAACTGGCGGCGAAATTCAACCATCATCCGGAACTGCTGTGCAAAGTGATCGGGTTTCTATGCCCGGGAGCAGAGATTCCATTGCCGCGACTCGCCTCCGCCGCGGGTGCGGGTCCGGCGACCGTATCCACCACAGCCGTGATTGATCTGTTACGCCAGCACCACGTGGACGAACTGGTGATGGCGCACACTCCGGTTTCGCAGGAGATTCTGAATCTGGTCGCGCTTTGCCGGCAGCAGGCCATCCGGGTCAGCCTGGTACCGCAACCCTATGAACTTTATCTCACTTGCCCCCGGCTGCTGGATCTCGGAGGCTTGCCCCTGCTGCAACTGGGCGAGACTGCACCTTCGTCCGGCCAAATCGGCAAGCGCCTCTTCGATACCGGGCTGGGGCTGATTCTGGCTGCAGGCACCCTGCCACTGGTTCTGCTATGTGCTGCGATTCTACGTTTCGCAGCGGGCAGCGCTTTCCAATGGGAGCAGCGTATCGGCTGCCGGGGAATCCAGTTCTCGATGTTGCGGCTGAACGTGAAGCGCAATCCGCCGGCTGGCTCCCGCTTCGAGCACCTGTTGTGGCGGCTCAGCATCTCCGAACTGCCGCAGCTCTGGAACGTCCTTCGCGGAGAGATGAGCCTGGTAGGACCTCGCCCGGAAGATCCGGAACGCGTCTATTCCTACTCCACCTGGCAGCAGCAGCGACTCTCGATAAAACCGGGGATGACTGGACTCGCGCAGGTGCGCGGGCTGCGCGAGCAGCATCCGTCGGAAGACAAGACCCGGCACGATCTGCAATACATGTTGCACCCTTCGCTTTTGAAGGATCTCTCGCTGCTGATTGAAACGGTTTGGACTTTGACCGAGCGCTTGATCCACTTTCCCGGACGCTCGTTTCCCGGCCAGGATCGCGAAAGCGAAGCGCCGCCGTCGCTCTTGTATTCCCCAAGCCCCCCGCCTTTTCCGGAGATATTACAGCATGCTCATCGGACGCAGTCCGGTTCGGATTAGTTTTGGCGGAGGTGGCACAGACCTCCCCTCCTACTACGAACAATTCGGCGGCGCCGTTCTCAGCACCGCCATCAACAAGTACTTCTACACAATTCTCGGCAACCGAAGCGACGGCCGCGTCCAGGTCATCTCCTCCGATCTTCGCCTATTCGGGAACTGGAGCGACCTCGCCGCCCTCCCCGGCCTGCCCGCCGACAATCAAGGCCTGGAGATTCCGCTGGCGGTGTTGAAAGACTTGGGCGGGAATTTTGCCGCCGATTTGTTTCTCGCTTCCGAAATCCCTCCGGGCACGGGCCTGGGTTCTTCCGCCAGTGTTTGTGTGAACCTTTTGAAAGTGCTCAGCACTTACTTGCGTTCGCCATTATCAAAATACGATCTCGCGGAGCGCGCTTACCGCATCACCCGTTTCGGATTAAAACGGCACGTCGGTAAACAGGACGAGTACGCCGCCGCCTTTGGCGGCTTGAATTACATCCGTTTCAACCCGGACGGAGCCACGCAGGTTGAACCTCTGCAATGCGATCCCGGCGTTCTTTCCGCATTG
>JBAVUV010000341.1:0-5733 GCA_049696955.1 Candidatus Sulfotelmatobacter sp.
GGGAGTGAAGACGCTGGAAGAATTCCGCCAGCGCGTGTTGGCCAAAGTGGAGACGGCGAAGCCTGGCGAATGGATTCTGGGCGGGGGATGGGACGAGACCATGTGGCCGGTAAAAACTCTACCCAGCCGCTGGGACCTGGATGAGGTTTCTGGCGGACATCCGATGTTACTCGATCGTGTTGACGGTCACTTAGCTGTAGCGAACACTCGGGCGCTGCAGCTGGCCAATGTCACTATCGCCAGCCGCGATCCCGAAGGCGGCCAAATTGATCGCGACGCCAATGGCCAGCCGACGGGCATTCTACGAGACACGGCGCAACAGGCGGTACGGGCGGTGATTCCGCAGCCCACGCGCGAAGAGCGACGGCAGGGAATCGAGGTCGCGCTTGCGGACCTGGCCGAGCACGGCATTACTTCGGCGCAGGATTATTCGCCAGCCTGGGAAAATTTTCAGATCTACGAGGACCTGGAAAAAGAAGGCAAACTGACGGCGCGCATTTCCGAGTGGCTACCCTTTGACGATTCCATCGAGGAACTGCAGAAGAAGCGCGATTCGCATCCGCAGGCCGACCTGATGTTGCACACCGGAATGTTGAAGGGTTTTATGGATGGCTCCTTGGGCGGCCACACGGCAGCCTTGCTGGAACCGTACACGGATGATCCGAAAACTTCCGGCCTGCCACGCTACGATCCCGCGAAACTCAACGAAATGTCCAAGGAGCGCGTTCTGGCGGGGTTTCAACTCGGCTTCCACGCCATCGGCGACAAAGGTATACAAATGGCCATCGATGCCTTCGCCGAAGCGGAGAAAGCAGCGCGCGAGCAGAAAGTCAAAGCGCCCAACGGCGGAGACGATTTTCGCCTGCGCGTCGAACATGCCCAGGTCACCACTCCCGCACAAATCGCTCGCTTCAAGGAATTGAAAGTGATTGCTTCAATGCAGCCTAGCCATGTGCTCACCGATATGCGCTGGGCCCAGGATCGGTTGGGGCCGAAGCGTGCCGCAACGGCCTATGCCTGGGCGGCGTTCCTGAATAAGGGCGTGCCGCTGGCTTTCGGCACGGATTATCCCGTCGAGCCGGTAACACCATTTCGCGGACTATACGCGGCGGTCACGCGCAAGAGTGAGGATGGCAAACAGGAATTCTTCCCGGCGCAGAGGCTGACCATGGATCAAGCCATTGCTGCCTATACAACCGGCTCGGCATTCGCGGAATTCGAAGAGAAAGAGAAGGGCAAGCTTACACCCGGGATGCTGGCAGATCTCGTGGTGCTGGATCGTGACGTGACTGCGTCTTCGCCGGAGAAAATCCTGACGACCAGAGTGCTCCGTACCGTGGTCGGCGGAAAAACCGTTTACCAGGCAAAATAAATCTTTACATACGTAAAACCGCACTCTCGCGTCTAATGGATGGCGAGCGGCGGATACTAACGCGTGGTCGCGAGGGTACGATCCGCGCGTCGTCCTTATTCCCTTTTTAAATTTGCAATATCGCAAACAGGTATAATTGAACAGCTTATAGTCCTCGGAGGAAGCAGGGATATGGATTCGCGGGCATTTTGGCTGCGTTTGAAAACTCATCGCTGGATTTATTCGTTCAGCATCGTGACGACGCTGGCGCTGGGTATTTTGATCGGCTCAGTGGTCTCTTACAGCGTGAAGGGCAAGGAAGGGCAGAAATCTTCGTCTTCCGACGCTACTCCGTTGACAGTTCCATCTCCCAAGCAGCTGTCCGGTGAGTTTTCCCAGATTGCCAAGCAGTTGGGACCGGCCGTCGTAAATATCAATACCGAGTCCACTATTAAGAATCCACATCGCCGTCGCGGCGAACAGAGTCCTGACGACGACGACAATGGTGGCGGCGGTAACGGCGGCATGGATGACTTCTTCAACCGCTTCTTCGGCGGCCAGGGTGGCCCCGGCGGACCCAACGGCGACGCTGCAATTCGCGAGCGTTCGCTGGGTTCAGGCGTGATCGTCGATCCCAAAGGTTACATCGTCACCAACCGCCACGTGGTCGAGAAGGCGGACCGTATTCGCGTGCGGCTGCAAGACGACCCCCCTGGCGTGCAGCATGACGCGAAAGTGATCGGCGAAGATCAAGAGACCGATCTGGCGGTCATTAAGATCGACATGTCTCGCGCAATACCTGCGGCCAAGATGGGGAACTCCGACAGCATGGAAGTCGGCGATTGGGTGTTGGCCATCGGCAGTCCCTTCGGACAAGTGGGTACTGTGACCGCTGGCATTGTCTCCGCCAAGGGGCGCGATATCGTGCCCGGCCGTCAGTTTCAAACCTTCATTCAGACGGATGCGGCCATCAATCCGGGAAATTCCGGCGGCCCGCTGGTCAATCTGGATGGCGAAGTTATCGGCATCAATACCGCTATTTTGAGCGAAACCAATGCCTACGCGGGCGTAGGATTCTCGCTCCCATCGAACACAGTTGTGCAGGTTTACAACCAGCTAATCGGACCCGAGCATCGCGTGGCTCGCGGATCGATCGGCATCATGTTCGACGCTGTCGAGAACCCCGCTATCACACGAGTTTATGGCAATGGGACTGGCGTCACGATTTCCAGCGTGGTCCCCGGCAGCCCGGCCGATCAGGCTGGCTTGAAGGTGGGCGACACCATCACCACAGTTGACGGTAAGAAAGTCACAAAAGGTTCCGAGCTGGTGGCTGACATCGCTTCGCGAAAGCCTGGGTCGAAGGTGGATCTCGGTTTCGTGCGTAACGGAAAACAGCAGGATGCGAGCGTGACCATTGCAGACCGCGCCAAGCTGTTCGCTGCGCGGCTGAACGAAGATGAGGGCGGTAACGACGAGAGTACGCCTAAGCAGGACAAGTTCGGCATCAGCGTGCAGAAACTCACGCCGGAAATTGCCGAGAAGCTTGACATACCGGCAGGCAAAGGTGTGATTGTGCGGGATGTGAAGCCAGGGTCGTTTGCCGATGACATTAATCTAGGCCGTGGCGACGTCATTCTTGAGGTCAACAAGCAGCCGGTCAACAGCGAAGAAGATTTCGCCAAAGTGGAAGCCAGCCTGAAGAGCGGCCAGGACGTGGTATTCCTGGTCCGTCCACGCGGTTCTTCGCGGCAGGACGGAACCATCTTCGTGCCTGGAACACTTCCGTAACCTGGAATCAGCCAACGGGAACTGGCATTGCGTCATCCGATAGAGGATGATGTCAGTGCCAGTTCCGCTTGGCCCTTAATTTAGGCCGGGCCGCTTTGGCGGAAACCTGAGGTTTGCCGTTGGAGTCAAAACGTCGCGCGAAAACCGCAAAGGGATTTTTGGGCGCCATTTGCGCTCTGGCGGCGATGTGCGTTTGTTTGCGGCCCGCCACAGCACTTGCGCAGGACTCCACGACTAATACGTCTTCAACCAAGCCAGGTGCCGCTCCCAAGGCCACGGCTGCCAAGAAGCAAGCGTCCTCTCCCGCGAAAACGCATTCCGCCCATCGCACGGCGGTCAAGCATTCGAAATCGAGTACAACGCCTGCCGCGCCCAAGGGTACAGTGAAGTACGCGAGTTCGCGCAAGAGCAGCAAGAGAAAGCAGCGCGGCCAGCAGAAAATTGATTCCGAACGAGCGGAGGCAATTCAGGAAGCGCTGATCCGCGAACATTACATGAGCGGCGAGCCTACTGGAACCTGGAACCAGGCCAGCGAAGACGCCATGCGCCGCTATCAGGCCGACCACGGATGGCAATCGAAGGAAGTTCCAGACTCGCGAGCTCTTATCAGCCTCGGGCTAGGTCCGAGCAACGATCATCTGCTGAATCCTGAAAGCGCGATGACTACTGCTCCTAACATTTCCCATGCAGGCGCCCCGGTCAGTTCGACCTCCCAGAGCCCAGTCTCGCACGGGGCAGATCCCGGACCGCGTCTGAGTCCGGCCCCAGCTCCATCGTCAGAATCACTTCCCGCCAGTGCGGATCACGACGCAACAAGCCCACAGTAGTCAGTCCAGAGCGGCGCTCCTTCCTGAAGGCTTTCACATTCGTTTCTGCTCTTCGGGTTTCCGGTCTACTTGCCGGAAGATTTTCGATACCCACTGGTAACCGGTTTCGGAAAATAAGGCAGAGGCCGCGACTGAATAATAGCCTGAGGATTAGCCTGCACCAGCGCGTCGGCAACTTCCTCGCCGCAGATTTCAGCCGCAGCCTCGCGAGCCGTCGAGAGAATCGGAATTCGCTTCTCGGTGTCGTGTGCGTCGGTGGCCAGTACGTGCACGGCGTTGTGTTCAAGGAGCCAGTGCGCGGCGCGGCGCACCCGTTCCCCCCAAAATCCCGTTAGCGCGGAGCCCGTCATCTGGATCACGCAACCTTGTTCCGCCCACTCCACCACGCGCTGCGGAGTCTCGCGCAGAATCGGATTGCGCTCAGGATGCGTTATCACTGCGGTAATTCCACGGTCGCCAAGCTGCATGAAGCAGTCGGTGGTCTGCTGCGGCACGCTGTAGTTGCTTAGCTCCACCAGCATGTAATGCGTGCCTTCAATGGCATAACGCTCGGGATTGGCCAGCACATCCTGCAAATTGTCGTAAGAAAGATGGAAGTCGCATCCCAGGCTCACCGTGAGCGCATTGCCCACGAGCTGCTGCAAATGTGCGACCACTCCCTGAAGATAGGCTCGGTCGTAGTGATAGCGGTCGTTGGCATGAGGAGTCGCGACCTGATGCGTGATACCGTCGGCCGCAGCCATCCGGCACATTGCGACGGACATCTCCCAGGACTTCGATCCATCATCTATTTCCGGAAGAATGTGAGAGTGAATGTCGACCACGGTTGTAGAAAATGAAGCGGCCCAAATGAGCTTCGCCCTTGATTTGATTTAAGCAGATTTGTGCAGAAAGAGAAAGGCGGAGACCATGCTCTCGGGAAAGGCACGACTTCAGTCGTGCCGAGAACGATAGAATTCATCCCTTGAGCGCGTGCGGCGCCAGTTTCTCACCAGATTGTCGGTAGCACCCTAGAATTTCGGATTGCGCGATCGGCTGTAACCAATGAAAGCCCTTCCACCATACCCGTCGCTCCAATGATGCGATCCACAGGATCTTTCGGATAGTTCGTGGGCAGATCAAAAGCTTGAACGCAGATGCTGCCGGTAATCGGCAGAACCAGAAAGCGGGCCTCGACATTGCTCATGAACGATTCCAGGCTGATCTTAAGTTGGATGCGGCCCTTGCTGGAGAGCATCGCCAATTCGAGAAGGGTGACCCCGGAGATGGCGAGACCATCTTCGGCCCGTCGCGCTTCAACGATGGCCGCTTGTGCCCTTTTCGAGATTCGAGCCTCGTCACCGGCAAGCCAGATCACCACGTGTGTGTCGAGCAGAATCAATAAAGGTCGCCCCACTCTTCTGGAGAGAATGCAGGAGAGACGATGTCGCCGACAATCTTGATCTTGCCGGACATAAAGCCGAAAATCTCGTCCTTACCTTTGTCCTCGCCCGCGGGCACCAGCTTCGCCACCGGCTTGCCGCGCTTGGTGATCAACACAGCCTGCCGCTTGGCCTGGACTTCATCCATGACCGCCAAACAATGAACCTTGAACTCACCCGCCGCCATCTTTTTCATTTGTGGGCCACCCTTTCGATCATGGTCATTATACTATAGTCATGCAGGCAGGCAAAGGGCTCGTGAATGTGCTGAACGCATCCGTTGCGCTTGCACTGAGTTTGGCATGGATGCGGCAACACCCTCCGCACATGCTCGCGCTACGCG
>JBAVUV010000342.1:0-2416 GCA_049696955.1 Candidatus Sulfotelmatobacter sp.
CCGGGGCTGTGATCCTTGAACCTGCGGAAGACGACTCGGTTGGCCTGATCGACTTCATTCATGAAATCGATGGCTCCGGGGGCTGCTATCTTTACATGCCGGGTGGGGGCAGTCTGAATCCATCGTCGCGCGAAACGGTCGAACAGAAAATGCATTACGTCCACCAGGATGGCCAGCAGGTTTTCAAGTTCGCGGTGCGCAAACAAACCGAAGCCTGCCTGAAACTGCTCGAACGCAATGGCCTGAAAGGTTCGGATATTGACGCCTTCATCCCGCATCAGGCCAATCTAAGAATCATCAACGCCACCGCCGAGCGCCTGGGCCTCCGCCCGGAAAGCGTAATCGTCAACATCGATCGCTACGGCAATACCACCGCCGGAACGATTCCCCTGGCTATGAATACGGCCGTCGAAGAAGGCAAATTGAAGAAGGGAAGCCTCGTCCTGATGGCTTCCGTGGGCGCAGGCTTTACAGTGGGCGCCGCGCTCCTGCGCTGGGCGTTCTAGAGTGGGACCAGCCATAGTTCACCTCGGCGTGTCGGTGGTAGCGCCGCTGCCCTCGGAAAGTAGCGCCGCCGTCTCGCCGGCTCACCGTCGATGAATCATGTGGGGACGGAGGAATCATGTGGGGACGGCCGCCTCGGCCATGCCAGGCGAGGCGTTCCACCCAGTTCTAAATGACGTTCGTAATGTCTCTACCGACATTTCGTTGGAATAGTTTTGCGCGCACTGCTATCTTTTCGCAGCGTTCGCCTCACGTGGGGATGCGGTGAACGAGCAATACCCATGCTGCGTTCTACATGCTGCTGCCTGCTATTAGCGCTCTTTTCGATGGGGTCCGCGGCCGCTCAAAAATCGAAGGACGATTCCCAGCAAAATAAACTGCTGGTGATGGAACACCTGTGGAACGAAGCCCAGGTGAATCGCGACGCCCGCGCGCTCGACGGCATGCTCGGTTCTGCTTTCGTTAACACCGAGTGGGATGGCGAGATCAGTGATAAGTCAAAATTCCTCGCCGATATCAAAGACCCGCGGTTCAAACCTATAACCCTGACAATTCAGGATCTGAAAGTCAGCATGTACGCCGACTCGGCCGTGGTGGTTGGCATTTACCACACCAAAGGAACTTACCAGGGCAAGCCTTACGAACACTTCGGCCGCTTTACCGACACCTGGGTGTTCACCGAAGGACGCTGGCAATGCGCCGCCAGCCATACCAGCCTGCTGAAGAAATAGATCTCCAACATCAGACAGCTTATTTTCCATAACCTAACCGGCGATTCGTCCGATCTAAACTTTCCATGCTTGGAGTTTGCGACCACGGACGCCAGACTTGATCCAATCTAAAATTGGGTTGCCGATTGTTACGCAACTGGCGGAAACCAATATGGAAACGGCGCTCCGACCAAGTCGATGGAAAATCCTGTTGGCCTTTGCCATTATCTATCTGGTTTGGGGCTCGACATTTCTTACGATTCGCATCGGCGTCCGCGAAGTGCCGTCGTTCCTGCTCGCTGGAATGCGCTTTTTCATCGCTGGAATTGTGCTTTACGCATGGATGCGCGTCAAAGGCACGCCTTCACCGACGCGCCGCCAGTGGGCGGCTATTTCATTCTTAGCCGTACTGATTTTCGTCTTCGATTACGGTTTGATCTTTTGGGCAGAGAAGCGCGTAGCCTCCGGAGTTACGGCAGTCATGATGGCGACAATCCCGGTTTTCATGGCCATTGCCGAGATTTGTTTCCTGCGCGCACAGAAGCTTACGATTCGGCTTGCACTGGCATTAATGGTCGGAGTAGGTGGAGTGCTGGTTCTCGTCGGCCCTTTGTCAGGCGCCGGCGAAAAGGCGATTGACACCTCAGGAGCCATAGCTCTGATCGTGGCTGCAATCAGTTGGTCGGCGGCTACAATTCTTACCCGTAAGTTTTCGTTGCCGGAATCAAAAGTGATGAGCTCAGGCGCTCAGATGCTGGTCGGAGGAGTGCTGCTCATTCTGACTGCAGCCGGGCTACGTGAATTCAACGGCTTCGATATACGCGCAGTTACGCCAGGCGCATGGTTCGCGCTGCTGTACCTAATCGTTGCCGGTTCAATCGTCGCCTTTACTGCGTATGTCTGGCTGATTCATCACGAATCGCCAACCAAAGTGGGCACTTACGCGTATGTTAATCCGGTTATAGCTGTCCTTCTCGGATACGCCCTGGCTGGCGAGTCTCTTAGCGCTCGGACAATGGCAGGAACGGTGCTGATTCTGATCAGCGTGGTAGTCATCACGACCACGCCGAAAAAGAAACTCGATGTAGTCTTGGAGAGAGAAGCCGAATTAGCCGAACCATAATCCTCATTTCTCTACGGCCGCGTCATCTTCTCCGGTCGTACCAACTGATCGAACTCATCACCCGTAAGATAGCCCAGCT
>JBAVUV010000343.1:0-1586 GCA_049696955.1 Candidatus Sulfotelmatobacter sp.
TACAGCAACCAAAGTTGCTGTGCAGCACCCTTCTAGGGGTGATCGTATGAAAGCGCGGCGTGTACTTGAAGTGCGATAGGTTACCGCGCTAGGGACAAGGAGCCCTACGATCATGACACTGTTCTTTGGCTGTGATGCTCACAAGCACTACTCCGTGTTCGTCGCCATGGACGAAAATGGAAAGAAGACCAAGCCCGTTCGCATTCCGCACGATCTGGATAGCTACCGCCGTTTTCTCGCGCAACTTCCCGAACACTCTGACATCGCCCTCGAGGCCACCGGTCACTGGTATTGGATCGTCGACGAGATGGAACGCGCCCAGCACATCCCGCATCTCACCGATGCGCTGGAAGCGAAAAAGCGCGTTGGCAAAACGCACAAGAGCGATCCCATCGACGCCGGCGGTCTCTCTCTGCTGCTGCGCTGCGGCACGCTTCCAGAAGTGTGGATTCCTCCCGCGCCGCTGCGCGACCAGCGGGAACTTCTCCGCACCCGCATGGCGCTGCGCGATCTGCGCACCGCTCTCAAGCACCGCATCGGAGCCTCCATCGACCGCTACAACCTGCACTCGCAAAGTTTCAGTGACCTTTTCGGTCTTCGCGGCCGCGAATATCTCAGCACTTGCCTCGCCAAGCTGCCTCCGGTCACCGCCAGCATGATCGTCGTGCAGCTCGACGCTGTCGATCAGCTCGAGATCAAAATCGAGGCCCTAGAAAAACGCATTCGCACCGAAATCGCTTGCACTCCTGCCGTCCAGCGGCTCATGACTCTTCCCGGCGTCGGCGAAACCCTCGGCCCCGTCCTGGCCTTCGAGATCGGCGATGTGGCGCGCTTTTCCCGCGCGGAATGCCTGGCCAGCTATGCCGGCCTAGTCCCTCGTCTCATCTCCTCTGGCGACCACGTCCGCCACGGCCGCACGCCGGGAAAAAAGATCAATCCCTTTCTCAAGTGGGCCTTCGTCGAAGCCGCCGTTTGCTCCCTGCATCCCTCCGGCCCGCGCTACGCGCACGTGAAATCATTGTTCGCACGTCTTGCTCCCACCAAAGGGTTTGGCCGGGCCGTGGTCGCCGTGGCCCGCCATCTGGCCGAGGCCAGCTTCTGGGTGCTTTCCAAAAACCAGGACTACCGGCCTCCCCAACCGCAGCGGATGGTTCCTCGGCAACACGCGGGGCACCCTGCTACGGCTCACGGCGACTTCGTCGTTACGCTGGATTCGTCCAACAACGGGTAAGCGCGAGACACGTCTGGCCCGCTCCGGTTCCTCCGGAGCACTTCCCCCTGCGCCAGCGAACCACAGGGGAAGGAAGGAAGCCTCGGGGTGAATGCGAAACCCGCGACGAACATGCTCCTGCTCCATCGAGAGCGTATATATGACTACCGGCGATTCATCGCACGGTCCGTCGAGCCCATGGACGATCCATCGGATCCATCGCCAGCAGTGGCCTAGTCGCCAAAAGCGAAAAGGAAAAACCAACCGCTGCCGTTTTCAAAAAAGGAGATTCCACCAGAAAACATTTCCGCTCAATAACATCGTTTGGATTAGCGGACCGCGCCAGAGCAGCTAAAGAAAAAACATCTCTCACCAA
>JBAVUV010000344.1:0-1916 GCA_049696955.1 Candidatus Sulfotelmatobacter sp.
GTGTAGCCCTGGTCGGCAAGCTTCGACCAAAGGGCGGCGTCGTAGGCGGTTTCCGTTTCCATCAGACGCCGGACTTCAGCACTCGGGCATTCTCCCGCGAAGAACTGGCGCGCGCTGCTTTTGAGAAATTCCTGACTTTCACTTAAACCGAATTGCATGACGAATCCTCTTAGTAGCTTCTGGGCAGGCCGAGAACGAAATGCCCGATGATGTTCCGCTGGACCTCGGAAGTGCCGGCTTCGATCGTATTTCCGCGCGTGCGCAGATAGGCGTAGGACCAGGTTCCTTGGTCAACGGCCCGCGGGTCGCCGGCAAGAAGTTGGCCATGGGGGCCGAGAATCTCCTGTGCGATTTGCTGGAGGCGCTGGTTCAGCTCGCTCCAGAAAATCTTCTGAATCGAGCCCTCGGGACCGGGCACGCCGGTGGCCGTAATACGGCTGAAGGCCCGCATCTGGTTGAAGCGCATGATTTCAATCTCCGCGCTGCATTGAGAAAGCTTCTGGCGGATGATGGGGTCCTCCGCCGCCGGCCGGCCATTGCGCTGGACTTTTCGCGCAACTTCAATCAGGCGATTCATGTACCGCTTGAAGATGAGATTGAGCCGCGCGCCATACGAGCCGCGCTCGTACATCAGCGTGCTCATCGCCACATTCCACCCATCGTTCACCTTGCCGAGAATGTTTTCGACCGGGACGCGAACATCGCGAAAAAACAGCTCGTTGAATTCGGATTCTCCGGTCATCTGGCGAAGAGGCCGAACTTCGACACCGGGCGATTTCATATCCACCAGAAGTACGGTGAGCCCTTTGTGTTTGGGGGCGGCCGGGTCGGTGCGAACGACAAGCTCGCACCAGTCGCCAACCCAGCCGTAACTGGTCCACACTTTTTGCCCGTTCACGACGTAGCGATCGCCGTCGAGAACCGCTTCGGTTTGCAAACTGGCGAGATCGGAGCCGGCGTTGGGCTCGGAAAAACCCTGGCACCAGATTTCCTCCGCGCTGAGAATGTTCGGAATGTAGCGCCTTTTTTGCGCTTCCGTTCCACAGGCGATGATGGTCGGCCCGATGAGACCCAATCCCAGCGAATTCGCCATGGGCGGCGCATCAACCCGCGCCATCTCCTCCCAAAAAAGGACTTGTTGCATCAGCGTGGCGCTGCGGCCGCCATATTCCTTGGGCCAAGAGACGGCTGCCCAGCGACCTCCTTGGAGTTTTCGCTGCCATTCGCGCAAAAACGGGAACGATTCCTCCATCGGCTTCTCGCGCCATTCAAACCAATCTTCAGGGACATTGGAAACGAGCCATCCGCGGAGTTCATCGCGAAATGCCAACTCCTCGTTCGTCAAGTTCAGATCCATGGATGAAACTCCTCCAGTACGCCGGGACAAACCGCGCTGCCAGCTCTTTTTCCACGCGCCAAACGCACCTGAGAGAGTCAAGCCCCTCAGGTAGCACGCTTCTGCAGCGGGAAGTCCGGGCGAATCGTATCCTTTCCCTGCCAATATTTTTTGCGAATATCTTTTTTTAGAATTTTCCCTGTGCCGGTCTTGGGCAAACTCGATACGAACTCGAAGGATCGCGGACATTTGTAATGCGCCAAGTGCGAACGGCAATAATCAATAAGCTCGGACTCCGTGGCGGCAGCGTTCGGCTTTAGAACCACCAGCGCCTTGGGAACTTCACCCCACTTCTCGTCGGGAACAGGAATCACGCAAACCTCCAGGACGGCCGGGTGAGCGACAATGGTTTTTTCGAGTTCGAGCGAGGAAATATTCTCTCCACCACTGACAACGATGTCTTTCTTGCGGTCTATAACCAGAAAGTAACCGTCAGCGTTGACCGTGGCCATGTCGCCCGTGTGAAACCATCCGCCTCGCAACGCTTCGGCGGAAGCTTGCGGCTGGCGCCAGTAGCCCT
>JBAVUV010000345.1:0-4516 GCA_049696955.1 Candidatus Sulfotelmatobacter sp.
GGGCGTGGGCGGCTGAATGTGGCGTGCAGCGGGGGCTTCCACATGCACGGCTTCCACCGGAGGAAGCGGAGCAGGCGGTTCAGCAGGAAGCTCCTCGACCGCGGCGGGCTCATCGAGAGTGGCGGACGGAACTTCCTCAATAACTTCATCGACAGTAAATTCGGCGGAAGGTTCCTCGGTAGCGAAATTCGAAACAGACTCGAGCGCGGGGACCTCTTCGACCGCGGAGGCGGGATGAGAGGCAGCCTCAATCTCGGATCGAAGGGCGTTTAATATAGATTCGTCAGATGTGAGTGATTGAAGTTTTTCGAAAGCAGAGGCGGCCTGCTCGGGCATGCCGTGCTCGAGGTAGAAACGAATCTCTTCGATGCTTTCGGCGGTTTTCTCCCGGTCGGGCGGCGCCTGATGGGTCTTTGCCGCTTCGATATGAGCGCTGGGAGCCGCAGGCTCGGCGACGGCACTGGGAATCTCCAGTTCGGCGACTTCTGCAGCCGGTTCTTCGGCTTCGATGGTAATGGCATCGTCCCACTCGGAGGATAGATCGATCTCGGCGGGCTCGGCGTTCGATTCGATGGCGGCTGGCGCCTTGTGGGCGGGTTGACGATCCAGATTTTCCTGATGTTGAACTTCCTGATGTTGATCTTCCGGATGTAAATCGTGGTGTTGGTTTTCACCGGGATCCGCGACGACGGAGAATTCGAGTTCGTCCGCAGGCTGACTCGTAGTCGCAGGCCACGGAGCCGAGGCCTCGGATGCGATCGAAATCTCTTCTGAAGATGTTTCCTCCAGGAGAGCAGGCAGTTCGATGGCGGAGTCTGGAGCAGCGGAAATTGCTGAACGCTGTTCGTAGCGGTCGGCGAGCTCGCCGTAGCGTGTGGCTTCTTCGGGATATCCAGCTTCGGAGTAGACGCTCTGCAAGGTACGGCAGCACACGCCGGCTTCGGCAAAACGTTCGGCGCGCGTGTGCAGCGCGGCTAGCCGCTGGTTCAGGCGAAGATCGTTGGGAGCCTGCGGCAAAGTGGCCATGAGCGGGGCCAGAGCTTTGGCGGGCATGTTGTAGGAAATAAAAAGTTCCGCGTCAGTGAGGGCGGAGCGAACGGCCAGAGCCACGGCATCCGGATAATGCTGATGAACGGCGGGCGAAGTGGCTTCCAGTTCGTCGACGATGACGGCAGCTTCTTCCGCGGAAATTAATTTTTCAGCGGAGGGTCCACCGAGCTGGCTGACCACCTGCTGATAATTATTCAGGTGCAGGGGATTACCGGGCTCCATGGTGGCGAGCTTCTGATAGAGATCGCGCGCGCGCGCCAGGTCGCCGGATTGCACGGAGGCGTGAGCCAGCAGCTCGATGACTTCGGTGATGTGAGTGGACTCGCCAGCTTTCTGAAAGAGATCGAGAAGCTTCTCGAGCGAAGCGGGGTTGTCGCGCACGTGGCCGATGACGGAGTGCAGATTTTTTAAGACTCTGTCGGAATCTTCGGCTAGCAGGCGGTCGGCATGCTGATCGTAAACCTGGAGCGCGTTCTCGTATTGGCCGGCCTGCATGAGGGCGTCGGCGAATGTAGAGATGGCGGCCAGGTCGTTGTGGACGCTGAGAAGTTTGCTGGCGAGCGTTCCAGCATCGGAGAGGCGTCCATTTTTCAGGTAAGCCTTGAGCAAATCGCGCAGGCCATCAGGATTGGAATCGAGATCGGGAACTTTTTGCAGAGATTCGATGGCGGCTTCGGCATCGCCGGCTTCGAGCAGATTGCGTCCCTGCATGAGCAGCGCGTAGCCGTTACCGGGATCGAGCGTGAGCATGCGCTGCAGAACTTCTTCGGCGCCCGGCAAGTTGCCTTTGGAGCGAAGAGTTTCAGCGGCGGCGGAAAAAATCTGCCACGCGTCATTTTTCTTGCCCAGGCGGACGTAGACTTCCGCCAGGCGAACGCGCATGGTGGTGTTTTCTGGATCCATTTCCAGAATTTTCTGGAAGATGCGGACGGCGTTTTCGAGCTCGCCGGATTTCAGGAATTCTTCTGCGACTTGCAGGTACTGCGCGCGGGCATCGTTGAAGAGGCCCTGCTGGGTGTAGAGTTCCGCCAGTTTCAGCACGCTCTCGAGCGAAGGCTTGAGCTTGCTGATTTTTTTGTACATGGCGATGGCTTTGACCGTGAAACCCTGGGTGGCATAGGCATCGCCTACGGTCTTGAAACACTCGGTGGCTTTATCGGCATCGCCGAGGCGGGAGTAGAGGTCGCCGACCGTGTTGGTGACGGTGAGGTCTTTGGGATCGGCCTTAATGACCTTTTCGTACTCAACGATGGCATTTTGCATCTTGCCCTGCTGGACATATTTCTCCGCAGCGCTGAGTGCCTTTTGTTTGTTGAACCCGAAACCGAACGCCATAAGGTTACGAACTCCAGCCCTGGTTGCGAATGACGGTTGTGCGAATGACGTTCCTGGGAGTGTTGTCCGGAAACGTCAACGTGGCCAAACTCCTTTTTAGAGATGGCCGGTTGGAACAAGTGCAATTGTACGGCTGGAAGGGTGGAATCGCATGGTTACCAAGGGTTACCAAAAGGGAGTGTACGAGTGGGTTACCTTAGGAATCAGCGGCGGAACGGGCGGTTTTGGCGGTCTCTAGTGCAAAAGCGCTATTTGGCGGCGCGGGAGCAGAGTGTAACCTTCCGGCTGCGCTTTGAGGCGAGTGGCTTTCGAGATGGGTCGTAGCACCCTTTCAAACCGCAACTTCGATGGAGGAAAAGTCGGACTATGACATGGATTAAAACCGTACTGTTGGCGGAAGTGGACGAGAAGCTGCGTAGCGCGATGGAGGGGCAACGGGCGTTGTATCCGGCGGAATATGCCACGCCGGTGCATCCGGATGAGTCGGGTGGGTCGTCGATTGTGGGGTCGCACTCGCTGATTCCGGAGGCGCTGTATCACGCGTTTGGAACTTTTGGGGCGCTGATGTCGCCGGAGTTGCCGCTGAGCCGGCGTCAGCATGAAATGGTTGCCACCATGGTCTCAGTGACCAACCGGTGCGCGTATTGAATCGAATCGCACGCAGAGTTTCTGCGCAGGGTGACGCTGAATAAAGAGCTGGTGGAGGCGCTGGAAAAGGATTACACGACTGCGCCCATTACGCCGCAGGAGCGAGTAATGGTGGATTACGTGGTGAAGCTGACCAAGGATGCGACGCGTGTTTGGAAGGATGACATCGAGGGACTGCGGGCGGCGGGGTTTGATGATCGCGGGATTTTGCAGATTACACTGATTGCTTCGTGGTTTAACTATATTAATCGGGTGGCGGATGCGCTGGGGGTTGGGCGGGAGTGAAACATGGAAACTCAAAGGTCATGGTGTGACGCCATTAGATCAAGGGCACCAGCTGCCCGTGACCACCCGCGATACCACGCTCACCACCATGAGTATCAACCAAACGGCGCCCAATACGGAAACAATGGCCACGAGCGGATTCTTGGGCAGCCACTCGCGTAAGCTTTTTGCGCTCGTCATTCTTAAACGATATCGTAGGACATGCAAGCATCAAGTGACATGAGTTCAAAGCCTCGTGACATCTCTTGCTGCCGGAATCTCTCACCGGTTGTGGGATTGTTCCCTTCTGCTAATAAACTTGTTTAAAGACGGGGCTTCCTTTATTTACTCCCTGCCGCCTCTATTCATCCATGGCTGAATCTTTAGCAGAATTTTTCTTGACGAACTTCCAGGCTCACCGCGATGAGCGCGCTTACGGGCAGCGACGTGGGTATCGGATGGAGTGGTTTACGTACGGGCAGGTTCTGGAAATGGCGGTTCAATTCGGCAAGGAACTGGAGGCGCGAGGGATTGGCAAGGGCGAGCGGGTGATGTTGTGGGGAGAGAATTGCGCGCAGTGGGTTGCGGCGTTTTTTGGATGCGCATTGCGGGGCGTGGTTGTGGTTCCGATGGATGATGGGGCGTCGGCGGAGTTTGCGGCGCGGGTTTCGCGGCAGGTTGAGGCGAGGCTTTGGGTTTGTTCGCGGCGGCATGCGGCAGAGAGTGAGAGCAGTGCTGGCGGCGTTCCTGTCATAGTCCTGGAGGCAGTCAAAACCCCCACTTCTCGCAAAGGAAGCGAGAAGTGGGGCACCCCTGACCAAACGGAGTCCATCGGCCGCGACGACACGTTACAGATTGTTTTTACTTCCGGAACCACCGCCGAGCCTAAGGGAGTGGTGATTACGCATGGGAATGTGCTGGCGAATATCGAACCGCTGGAGCGGGCGATGCAGCCTTATTTGAAGTATGAGCGGTGGGTGCATCCGGTGCGGTTTTTGAATTTGCTGCCGCTTAGCCATGTGTTCGGACAATTCCTGGGGATGTTTCTGCCGCCGCTGCTGGGTGGAACTGTGATTTTTCAGGAAGAGCTGGGGCCGTCGGAGATCGTGAATACGATCCGGCGGCAGCGTGTGTCGGTGTTGGTGAGCGTGCCCAGAGTTTTGCAGTCACTGAAGCAGAAGATTGAACGCGATCTTGAGGAGCGCGGAAAGATGGAAGA
>JBAVUV010000346.1:0-1664 GCA_049696955.1 Candidatus Sulfotelmatobacter sp.
GTCCGGCGTTCCGCCGACGTTTTCCCACTGGCCGCTCCAATCCGGCATTCCTGCCTGTGCGTACATGCTTGCCGCGCACCCCAGCAGGATCGCCGCCGCTAACGCCAATCTCCGCAGCGTCACTTGCCTGGACCTTGCGGCGCGGGCGAGCCGGCGAGTGGGCCGTCCGGTCCGGTTCCCGAGACATACTGACCGCCAGCGGTGCCATCGCGCATCGGATGAATGTTCAATGTTACCTGATCACCCGTTTTCAAGGTGCCGGGCCGCCACCCGACTCGCGCCAGATGTTCCGGACTCGTCATCTCAATACTCCACTCCACTTCGCTGGCGCTGTCCGTCTTGACGAGCAGCTGGATGAAGACGTGGGGATTGGTCCACCGGAAATCCTTCACGGTGCCTTGCAGCGGGACCAACTTCGACTGGTCGAACATCGCAAACGAATGATGCGCAAACGTCGAAGTAGCCGTCAGGATCACAGCGATGGCAAGGAAGGTATAACTAAGGGCCCTACTCATTTGCTCCTCCACAGATCCGAAATTCCGCGTCTTCCTAGGTAAGACAGGACAGCGCTTCGCCTTATCGCGCGAGGTTGCGCTTGTGAAACCATCATATCGCCTTTGATCGTTTCGTTTCCATGTCGTTTGCGAAAGATCGCGCGCTAAACTTCCCACGTTCCGCCCGCTTGTCCTGACGAAGGAAAGGCACCGTTAGCAGGCAGAATTTCGTACGGCCCGACGCGAATGTCAGCGAGAGCGTCATCCGGGGCCGAATTATACTCCCAAGAACCACTGTGGAAATCCGCTACTTAGTATGGACACCCAGGTGAAGTCGCCGACGCGGCCATTCTCGAGACTTTGGTGATTGGCGACGTGCTCGCAATTAATCAAGTTGCCTAGATCAACGCGCTGACCGGACAAATCGGTACTAAGAGTAAACTTCTCCGCTATTCCGCCTTCCCAGGAGTTGGCTGCTGGTTCGCGTTGGGATAGTATTGGCGCCGAATAGATCAAGAACCCGGAAATCGGGTTCGGATCGGCCAACTGTCGGACGAGTGAACCATGCCAAAGGACCTGACACGAAGAGAATTGATGCGTCGTTCGATTGCCGCAGGCGGCTTGTTTGCGGCTGGATCGCTGATGCCCGTTTCGCCGACGGCAGCCAATCAATCTGCCGGACAATCAACTAGTCAAACCGAAACCAGGGTTCCCGCGACGATTGTGAACGGCAAAGTTGTGCAACCGCGACGGGAACTGTCGGTTTTGCAAAAGACAAGCATTCTGGTTGTCGGAGGCGGCCCGGCCGGGACGGCGGCCGCGTTTTCGGCCAAGCGGCTGGGCGTCGACGTCACTCTGGTGGAGAGATACGGGTATTTGGGAGGACTCGCGACCGGCGGCCTCGTCCTGGGAATTTTCCCTCTTTACGATCGGAACAAGAAGCAGGTCATATTCGGCATCGGCGAAGAGCTGATGAAGAAACTGGACGTGCTCAAGTACGGAATCATCGACCGGAACAAAGCGCCTGTTTATCCGACAATTGACGCGGAGGCCTTCAAATATGTGTTGGCCGATATGGTCCTCGATTCCGGGATAACTGCCTACCTGGATTGTTGGGGTGTCGATGCCATTGTGGATGCCAAGGGAGCTGTACGGGGCGCCGTTTTTGAG
>JBAVUV010000347.1:0-4349 GCA_049696955.1 Candidatus Sulfotelmatobacter sp.
CCTCAATCCGCTCCGGACCTTCTTCCACCAGTGTTTTTACCGCTTCCGGCAGGCACAGGCCATCTCCCGCGACCAGCGTATCTTGCAGGTGCAGGCTGACATCGTCTTCGTCGCTGAGGGCCGCCGCAATGCCTCCCTGTGCATACTGCGCAGTGGAATCCTTAACCTCTTTCTTGGCTAACACCAACACCCGTCCGGCACTGGCCAGTTCGATGGCTGCGCGTAGCCCGGCTACGCCAGCTCCAATCACCACAAAATCAGTCTCAGATGGCAGACCTTTCATAGTCGGGCAAATGGTAACACTTCCTTGTCCGGGTCGACCAAGTCGAAGCCCACCAAACCGCGCCGCCGCATAGGCTATTATGGAATCCCATGGCCCAAGTCACCATCCACGTCCCCCCGCGCCCCTACCAGGCGCGGATTGAAAACGGCCTCCTGCCGCGGGCTGGGGTTCTCCTCGCCGAACTTCTGCCCCAAGCCAGTAAGCTTTTCGTGGTCACGTCTCCTCCGGTTCGCCGCCGCTGGGGGAAAAAGCTCCTGAGCTCCCTGTCTTCCGCCGGCTTCAAAGCTCAAATCCTGCAGATTCCTGACGGCGAGCCAGCCAAGAAGTTGGCAACCATTGAGACCATGGCGGAAAGACTGGTTCGTCTGGGCGCGGACCGCAAAGCCGTCCTGGTCGCACTCGGCGGCGGCGTAGTCGGCGACGTCACCGGACTGCTCGCGTCTCTCTACATGCGCGGCATCGATCTAGTTCAGATTCCCACCACGGTCCTTGCCCAGGTGGATGCATCCGTCGGCGGCAAGACCGCAGTAAATCTCGGGGCTGGGAAGAACCTGCTCGGAACCTATCACCATCCCCGCGTCGTTCTCATCGACCCGGAGGTGCTTCACACGCTTTCAGAGCGGGTGTATCGTGCAGGCCTTTACGAAGCGCTCAAGTGCGGCATCATCGGCGATCTTGACCTTTTTTTACGCTTCGAACAAAAACGTTCGCAGATCCTCAAACGCGACCCTGTGGAACTGGAAGGCGTAATCGCATCGAGCGTAAAGTTGAAAGCAGAAATCGTCTCCGCCGATGAACAAGAGGGTGGCCTGCGGCGCGTTCTTAACCTCGGCCACACTATCGGCCATGCACTGGAGTCGGAAACGGGCTACAAGAGCCTGCTTCACGGCGAAGCTGTGGCTTGGGGGATGATTGCCGCTACCAACATCGGCCTCAGCGTGGGTCGCACCGATAGCGTGACCGCCGGCCGCATCGCCGATGCCGTGCTCAGCCTTGGCCGTTTGCCGGAATTGAAAGTAAACCCCCGCAAGATTCTGGCGCGCTTGCAGGCCGACAAGAAAACTCAAAACGGAGCCGTACATTTTGTCCTGCCCAGGGAAATCGGCAAGGTCGAAATCGCCTCCGATGTGCCCGACAAAGTCATCCTCAATGCCGTCGAAGAATTGCGCCGCTTATCCCACGGCGGCTGGGTATGGAAGAAGTAAGTCGCGTGGCCGAAACTCAAACCTCCGAACCTCAAGGATTCAAAACTCAGGGATCCGGCACGCAAAGCTCGATCGTTGTAGGCGCCGCGCCCGTCGGCTCTACTGATTCCTCCTCCGCGGCTCGCGCTGTCCGCGAGATGTTCACCTCCATTGCTCCGCGCTACGACGTTCTGAATCACATATTGTCATGCAACGTAGATCGACTGTGGTGGCGGCGCACTGCCCGCACGTTCGCACACATCTTGTCCCAGCCCGATTCCCGAATCCTCGACCTGTGCTGCGGTACCGGCGATATGACCTTCGCTCTACTCAAACACGCACGCAAGCGTGATCAACAAATTGTGGGCGCAGACTTCTCTCACGCCATGTTACAGCGTGCGCATTCGAAGGCTCGCGACAAGGTCGAGAAAAGCGCCAACGCCGCAGCGCCGCGCTGGATAGAAGCCGACGCGCTCTGCCTTCCGTTTCCCGGTGCCCGCTTCAACCTCGTGACCTCAGCCTTCGGTTTTCGCAATCTCGTGGATTACGACGCCGGCCTGCGCGAGATCATGCGTGTGTTAAAGCCGGATGGCGAGTGCGGCATCCTCGATTTCAGCGAACCCAGAGGTGTGATGGGCCGTCTTTATCGGATTTACTTCAAACAGGTTTTGCCCCGCGTAGGCACTATGATTTCCGGCGTTCGCGGACCCTATGCCTATCTTCCCAGCTCCGTCGCACGTTTTCCCCAGCCAGAGGAAATGCTCGACCGCATGCGCCGCGCCGGCTTCCGTGAAGCCAGTTGGACTCCCTACACTCTCGGTATAGCCGGCCTGTATCGTGGGAAAAAGGATTCAGCTTAACCCGCATCCCGCAGCAACTTACTCAATGCCCGAATATCATCTTCGCTGGCATCCCCCACAACAAAATAGCGCAGCCCATTCTTCGTCCAGGAGTCCATCTGAAACGAGAGAGCATCGACGGCTCCCGAAGACAGCCGCTGCATCTCGTCCGCACGTTCCGGCAGAATGAAAACCTAAATCTCGTGCTTCCGGATCTGGTAGATCAGATGAGCACCGGGCGTTTGCTCGAGATAAAAAACCCGCCCTCCGAGCAGCGTGAAGTTCGATCCCGCCAGCTCCGGCAAATTAAACGTGAAAGGAATCTTCCCTTGAAACCACGGCTTCACCGTATGGCGGTCAGTGGAAAGCACATCCACCGGCGTGGAGCTGGCCAGCGTGGCCACGTGCAGGTCGGCCAGTTCGCTGTACACTCGCCTTTGCGCGGCTCGCTCCCGCTCAAAATAGACACTCAGCAAAAGCGCCGCAATCAGCATTGCCAGGACTGGAACTAAAGCAAGTCGCCACCTTCTTACATTTCCCGCTCCGGACTTTGCCGAGATTTGCTTCGTAGTCTTGCTTCGTAACTCCGAACTCGGCGCGTACCGTTTTCCGGCCACCTGCACCGCCCGTTTCAATTGCACTCGCTCCAGCATTGCCGCGGCGCAAGCCGGGCATTCTCGAACGTGACTCAATAGCTTTCCCGCCTCAGAGCTCGCGAGTTCGCCATCGAGGTGGAGGTCAAGCTGCTTGCGCCACTCTTCACAGGCCATGCCGTGCCCCCTCCCCTTTAGCCAGCAGATTGTTACGCAGTGCTTTTCGCGCGCGAGATAGCCGAGACATCACCGTGCCCATCGGAATCGACAGAGTCTCGGAGATTTCCTGGTAAGACATCTCCTCCACTTCGCAAAGCAGCAATATCTCGCGGAACGGTACCGGTAACTTCTCCAAAGCCTGCTGCACCATTTCGCGATTGGCCTGCTCGATCAGCCGGATCTCCGGGGTGGGGTCGTCCGCTTCCAGTTCAATGCTGCCTTCCTCATCCAACGCAACCATCGTCTTCAGTCCAGTCCGCGAACTCAGAAAGGAATTCCGCAGGATGCGATAAATCCATGCGCGAAAATTCGTCCCGGCGCGAAACGAAGAAAATCCGCGCAAGGCCTTGGTGAAAGTCTCCTGTACCAGGTCCTCGGCCTCGGTGCGATCCTGCGTGAGCCACTGCGCGAAGTTATAAAGCTGATCGAACAGGGGTAATGCCAGGTCTTCAAACGACGCCGCGTTTGGCTGCTGTTCTGGCACCCGCATAGAGTAAACCGGCGGGCTGCGGATTTATTCCCTAAACTTTTAGGATTATTCTATGGACGAGCTCTTGAGCGAAGGTCGGTGGATATCGACCAAAGGGACGCCTAAGTTGAAATGGCCGTCTGCGGTGCAGGGGCTGACGCTTTGAAGCTGTCCGCAAATGCGTCGGCGATCGTGTAACGAATCACGCTCTCATATTCGTCGCCTAAAAAGCCCCGCAGACGGTCCGTATTCATGATGTACTCGCCGGTCATGTACGGCAGCGCTTCTGGAGGGATCGCCGAGATCTGCCGCTTCCATAAGAATTCCAGCACTACCCGCATTGCCCATTTGCCGGGAACCCGCACAAGTTTGGCCTGCGCCATCTCAATACACCGGGCAAAGGTAAGAGGCTCACCCCGCCCCGCGACATTCAAAATCGTCAACCGCTGCTGCTCCGGATCGCGATGCAGAATATGGGCCAGCAAACGTGCCATGTCATCCACATGCACAAACTGAATTTTGTTATCCAGGTACTGCTGCCCGCGCGGCAGCATACAGGGCAGTCGCTTTCCCGCGCTGCGCATCTTCTCCGCTCGCGCGCCCTTTCCATTGGGCGTTCCGCGAAACGCTCCCAGAAGATAATTCTCCACACTGGCTCCGGCAAAGATGTGCGGCCGCAGAATGTAAACGCTGCAACCGCGCAGCGCCGAAGAGCGCTGCTGCACTACCTCGTCACTTTGCTTCTTATGAATCGCATAAGGT
>JBAVUV010000348.1:0-2166 GCA_049696955.1 Candidatus Sulfotelmatobacter sp.
GGTTATTACGATTACCTGGACACGATCGGCATTCTGGGGGCACTCGAACACGTGCTCGCTCGCGTCACCGGGAAAAATATTGAGTACGGTGCAGCCCTACGAGCGGCTCAAGAAGTTTATGCGCGCGGGCAAGCCAACCGTGCGCAACTCGTGGAGGCTTGAGAGGCACGCAGCACGCGACCCTCGTTTTAGTTCACGGTAAAATTCATTGCGCTCGAAGTCTCTGTCAGCGTAGCGCCAGTGTGTGTCAGGGTACTGTCAAATGTGTGTCAAGGTCTTGTCGTACAGCTGTTGTCGACGAGTCGGGCCAGTCAGGTCATAAAGAAAGGGATGAGCGTATCCGTGAAAATTGTCATAGCGGAAAAGATTTCCGCCTCAGCGGTAGATCAACTTAGAGAGCCAGGATGGGTTGTTCTGACGGCGGACCAGATGGACGGCAAACTCACGAAGGAGCTGGAATCTGCCGACGCGCTCATCGTGCGCTCCGCGGTGCAGGCCGATGCTGCGCTGCTGGCGCATGCCAGGAAACTGCGCGTGATCGGCCGCGCCGGCGTGGGCGTCGACAATATCGATCTGGATGCAGCTACGCGTCAAGGCATCGCGGTCATGAATACTCCGGGAGCGAATGCCGTCGCGGTCGCGGAACAGGCGCTGGGCATGATGCTGGCCATGGCTCGCCATTTGTGCCGCGCGGATGCGCTGATGCACGCCGGCAAGTGGGAGAAAAAATCGCTGCAAGGTTCTGAACTGCGCGGTAAGACGCTCGGAATTGCCGGCCTGGGCCGCATTGGCATGGAAGTAGCCCGGCGGGCGCGAGCTTTTGGAATGGAAATCGTTGCGCACGATCCGTTTGTTTCCGTCGCCGTAGCCAAGGAACTGGGAATTCGCTGCGTGAGCCTCGACGAGCTTTACGCGGCGGCGGATTACATCACTCTGCACGTTGGCCTGACTCCGCAAACTACGGGCATGATCAGCGCATCCGCGCTCAAGAAAATGAAGAAGGGCGTTCGCCTGGTGAACTGCGCGCGCGGAGAACTGGTGAACGAGGCCGACTTGGTGGAGGCGCTGAAGCAACGCCAGGTTGCCGCCGCCGCGCTCGATGTTTTCAACGAAGAGCCTCTGAAGAACTCGCCGTTCCAATCCATGGAGAACGTGATTCTCACTCCGCACATCGGAGGGTCCACACACGAAGCACAAGAAGCTGTGGGGGTGCAGATCGCGCAGCAGGTGCGCGAGTATCTGAAGCATGGCGTCATTCAGAATGCGGTGAACGTGCCGTCGGTTTCCGCCGAGGAGTATGCAGAGATGCAGCCCTACATCGTGCTGGCAGAACGCATGGGAGCGTTCCTGGCGCAGATTTCCGCGGGCTCGATTGAAGAAATCTCGCTGCGCTACAGCGGACATATTGCGGAGTGGAAGACGGAACTGATTCGCAACGCGGCCATCAAAGGCATTCTCAACCAGGCGCTCGACGAAAAAACAAATCTGGTGAATGCGGCATCTGTCGCGGACCAGCGCGGGCTTCGCATCCACGAATCGCATAAGGCGAAGGCTTCCACCGGCGGCGCCGGCAGCGTGCTCTCGCTTTTCCTGAAGAGTTCAAACGAAGAACATATGGTGAAAGGCGCCGTTCTTCACGGCACGGCGCCACGGCTACTGCACATTGATGACATCGACGTGGAGGCCCCGCTGGAACGTAATCTGATTTATCTGCGAAACCGCGACGTCCCCGGAGTGATCGGCAAGGTGGGAACGATCCTGGGCGAAAACGAGATCAATATTGCAGACTTTTCTTTGGGCCGCCGTAGCGCCGAAACGTCTTCAGATCCTCGTGAAGCCATTGCCGTCGTCCACGTGGATGGGCGCGTTCCAGATGATGTGCTAAGAAAGCTGGAGGAGATTCCTGCGGTGCGGCAGGCTAAAGCAGTGGAGTTGTTTTAAAGGTCTTAGGACCGGTCCCCACTTGTGACCCCTCTAGTTACGCGCAGGGCAAGGGATCGGTCGCGCCGTCACATGGGCTATGTGCGGAGGTCTGGGAAAGTCAAAGAAAGCGTGCGCCCAACCTTGAAGCTCTTTCCCATGTTTTGCGAGCCGCAGACTCACACCTGCAAAACCGTTAGTCCAAATAAGATCCGCGCCGTCGTTGCCTTGAGGCACCCAGAAGGC
>JBAVUV010000349.1:0-5022 GCA_049696955.1 Candidatus Sulfotelmatobacter sp.
CAACAAGAGTCCTGGAGCGACTCCGAACAAGCCGGCATCTCCCATCATGGGCCGCCGGGTCTTGCTACTGGGCGCGTTCTCCTCCATCGTCGTCTTCAGAATGAGGAGGTCAGGAACATCATTTCCGTTACTACCATCGCTCCGAAGTACCTGCCTAAACCTTTTCGTTCTGGTTAGCTCTCGAACAAGATCCCTGTGGATTTCGGCTTCGAGAAATGGATCGGGGGACACCTCACCGGAGTCGACGCTATCGACTTGTACATTCCATTGCCGTTCGCCGCGGCTTTTCCGTACTGGAGAGGTTTCTGCAAACGCAGGTGGAATGAACATGTAAAGGTGTAACCCGGAAAGCACAAATATCAAACACGCCAGGCCTCGGTACCTATGGCGAATGAATGCATATGACTGGCGCGCGGCCTTAGTTACAGTGAGAGAATGTTCTCTCCTTGTTTTCATTCGCAACCTCCGGATGAAACCGCTGATATGACGCCAAGTCATCTTGAATTCTCAATCCCTGAATTGATTTAGGCGGAAGCCTTGTTCGCTCTCATAGCTTCCCTGAAATCACGCCGGACTTGTTCTTCGCGTTTTAAGACCCGGTTGAGTTCCTGAATGATGTTCAGCAACTCATCAGGATCTTTCGCTTCTAGCGCTGCATTGCACAACTCTCTCCAATTCTTGCGCTCCCTTTCGGCCACAGCCCATTCCCTCCGTATGTTTGACTTCGCGATTAGAATCGGAAAACAATTCCGGCCGATGGTTGTGCAGTGTGAGTCCAACTGTCAGTGTTAAGGGTTCTGATGCCAAAATCTGCGTCCTTGTAGACGTAGCCCCTATATTCGGCGCGCAAAGAGAGGTGTCTGGTTAGCGTGTAATTGACACCTGCGCCATAAAGGAAAGTTCCTTTTGCCTGAGTATCAGCGCCGGACACGAAGCTGCCTGCGTTGCCGGTTGGATGAAATACCAAACTGCCGCCGCCGCCCAGAACGTAGGGATTAAGCCTGCCTATCGCGAACGGAAGACTTACAACCACATTGGCTGTGGCTGTGTGTACGTCGGACTGGATTCTCGACAACCCGCCAGTAGAAAAATATCTCTGGGTGTCGCGGTCGTAGCCGTAGTCCGCTTCGCCGGAGAGCCAGCGATTGAAGTGATAACGGTAGCCAATCAGAAATCCGCCAGTCTCTGTCGTGGTCCGCGAGACTCCTTGTCCGTTAGTATCCTGCGTGAAAAAGCCTGTACCTTGAACGCTGATCTCCGAGCGATTTTCCTGAGCCACGGCACCAAAGCTAAAGAGAATGATAAGACCGGCAAGCATGATCGCAGTTCGTCGCATGTTGCGATTTCCTCCGTTATGGAATGTGCGGCCCCGATTCCAGCAGTCGTGGTCGCGGCGCGGTGTCGTTGTCGCACCCCTCAATATCGGCATGTGAGTTGCCAAACGGGCGTGTGTCCTTGCGCTGTCGTCAAATGCTTGAACGAACGACGGTTGGGCAACAGTGGGCGGGAACCTGCGGGATGGGATTGTCAAGCGCTTTGGCATCGGATTCGTCAAGTGACAAGGGCGATGACATTTTGTCGAAGCTTTTCGCGTCTTCGTTACATCACATAATGCGTATCTACGAAACGGACACTCGACGTTTCGTCGCGGCGGTGTGTGGAGACAGAAGCGTGCGTGCGCGCGGCGGTGCGATTGGCATGTGCAGAAATCGCCACGGTGAGCTTCACGAGGCTTAACGGATGAGCACTTCCTCGATAGTACTGGACCGCTCACTCAATTCTCAGGAATCGCTGAGCGCAACACCGGATTGGCAACGCGAGAGCGACCGGTTGAAGCTGCTCCTGGACATGACGGCCACTTTGGTCTCGACTCTTGAGTGTCGCGATCTCCTCCGAGCGGTGTCGGCGAGCATTCGGCAAGTCATGCACTGCGACATCGTTGGGGTGTGGCTGCCAGATGCGGAGCGCGTCTATTTGCGCCAACTCGCTATGGACTTCCCAGAGAGTAAGGGATTCGCCAAGGAGGATGCTCTGCAACCGATCGCGGGTTCCGTGATAGGCACGGTATTCCGAGCCGGCGAGCCTGTCATCTTGGATCTCTGTAATGAGCAGTTGGCTCCCCATGTTGGTACTCACGTTCGCGCCGAGGGCCTCGAGTCAGGTTGCGCTCTGCCTCTGATCAGCCGGGGTCGGACGGTCGGTGTGCTCACGCTCGCCAGCCGGTTCGAAAACTCAATCCGCCCGGAAGATGCTGACTTCTTGATGCGCGCCGCGGGACAACTCGCGATCGCCATCGAGAATCGCCTGGCCTATCGCGAGGTAGCCGAATTGAAAGACAAGCTCGCCCAGGAAAAACTGTATTTGGAAGATGAAATCCGTGGCGAACTGGACTTCGAAGGGATTGTGGGGCAAAGTTCGGCTCTGCGCCATGTTTTGAATCTGGTGGAGACTGTAGCTCCCAGTGATTCGACTGTCCTACTTCTCGGTGAGACCGGCACCGGCAAGGAATTAATTGCGCGCGCCATCCATGAACGCAGCCGGCGCAAGGAGCGGACTTTTGTAAAACTCAACTGCGCTGCGATTCCCACAGGACTGCTGGAGAGCGAGCTTTTTGGGCATGAACGAGGCGCCTTCACAGGCGCAATTGCGCAGAAGATTGGCCGGCTGGAGCTGGCTGACCAGGGCACGCTCTTCCTGGATGAGGTGGGAGATATTCCCATCGAAATCCAGCCCAAGCTGCTCCGCGCTTTGCAGGAACGTGAGTTTGAAAGGCTGGGCAGCAATCGAACCAAGCAAGTCGATGTGCGGCTGGTGGCGGCGACCAATCGCGATCTGGAGAAAATGATGGAGGACCGCGAATTCCGCAGCGACTTGTACTATCGCCTGAACGTGTTTCCGATCCGCATCCCGCCTTTGCGCGAACGTCCGGACGATATTCCACTGTTGGTTCGGTACTTCACACAAAAGTACGGCCGCCGCATGCAGAAGCAGATCGAGTCCATTCCAGCCGAAGCCCTGAAGAAGCTCTCCCTCTGGCATTGGCCGGGAAATATTCGTGAGCTGGAGAACTTTATCGAGCGTTCCGTAATCCTCACGCGTGGGACAGCCTTGCAAGCTCCGATTGCTGAGCTGGGCCACAATAGCACTCATGCCCCGGTGGCAAGCACGCGCGAAGCAAATGAGCGCGATGAGATTGTCCGCTTCCTCAAAATGACGAACGGGCGAGTGGCGGGCCCTGACGGTGCGGCAGCCCGCATGGACGTCAAGCGCACGACTTTGGTCTCGCGCATGAAGAGGCTGGGGATCGACCCGCAGAGAGTATTGTGAGCCTTTATCAAGTGTTCCTCGTGCCTGCCCTCCGACGCGGACTGTTGCTTGTTCCTTGAACTTCGACTGTATTCCTAACCGTCCGTTCATCAATCGTCGACAAGTATCGAGATAGCCGCCGAGATTTCCTGAAACACTAAGGATGCTTGTCTGTCTCCACTGTCGACAATTGTCGATTCATCTCGTAAATCTTCGACACCCGTGTCGCCGGCTGAGCCGTGGCCATTAGACTCAGCAGATTGCCTGGACAGTATCGGTACGGGTTTGGCAAAGGTTTTGCAGTCTCCAGGTGGGGTGCGCCCGACGGGATGTGATCGCAGCACGAATTCGCGGGTTACAGCAAATCGAAATGCAATCAACTTTCACCTTGAGCGCGAGGGAAAAAGGCGGGACTCCGAATCGCGCCTCCACTGGAGGCTTGAGTTGATAACAATGATCACAAGAGTAACGCGGATTGTCCTGCTTGCGCTGTTGTTTCTTTCTGTCGTGGATTTCAGCCTGGACAGCGCAGTGTTCGATCTTGTGGTTATCACCGCAGCCCTCGCGATCTTATTTTCAGGCGGACTGCGGAACCCTTGAGTATGGGGCGGTTTGCGATGTGCTTCGGCACAGCCCCTTTCCGGTTTGTAGGGTAGCCCATACGCATCGCACGCCGCGCGCCAAGCGCTTTTGTCTTCAGGAGGCGCTCGGAAAGTCAGTGACAGTGTGGAATGACACTCACAGAAGTCTAGTAAGTAGTATGAGAATTCTTCGTTTGAATGAAAAACCCGATCTAACAAAGGACCCGTGGGCTCTGGCAAACGAGCCAGTCACCAAATCCAAGATATTCCCCGCGCCGGAATCCGAACTACTCGACCGCCTCGCCCCGGGTTGGCAATTGCGTCTCCACGATGGCGCCGTCATCGACCACATCCTTGAGGTGATCAATAAGCCCCGCAAAAGCCGTAGAAATCGCGCGTCACTATCAAACAGGCCGCGATGGCTCCGGCCCGGAGCCCGACAGAAGGCACCTGTGACGCTGCCACAACCTTTGTATTCCTCCAGTTCTCGGCCTTGAAGCGCACAGGGGAAGTTACGTTTGCAGAAGGAAACTAGAGATCGTGTTCCCAGGTTCCACTGGGTATGTGTGAGCTTACTGCGCCTTCTTCGAAACGCGAGCCACCAACTCGTCCAATCTCGAAAGGAAGAGCTTCAGGATGGGAGACTGGTTCGACTTTCTGTAGCCAAGAACTAGATCAACGGTTGGCGCAACTCCTTTTAGAGGGCGACCCGTTAAAGACGAAAATAGAAAGTTCTGCGCGTAAGCAGGTAGCAGCCCTACGCCGCCTGTCGACGCTATTAAGGAAAGTCCCATCGTGACGTGATCTGCCTGGTGAGCGGGCGTGATATTAACTCCGGACCGCTTCAGATAATCGTCGATGATCTTACGCAGTACGGGAGCAGTGTTGGACACAGCGATGAACGTCTCGCCCACCAGATCCCTCGGACTGACGCTTTTGAGCGCAGCCAGGTGGTGTTCACTCGGCAAGATCACCATCAAAGGCTCCTTCATAAGAAGACGAAACGCCAACCCTGCCACTCCTTTTTCCCGCCGAAGAAAGGCCGCATCGATTTTCCCTGTCGAGAGGCCGTCGGCAAGCAGCGGGGAGGCTTGACTCGATATCATCACGTCGATGTTCGGCAGTTCGTCGCGCA
>JBAVUV010000350.1:0-20311 GCA_049696955.1 Candidatus Sulfotelmatobacter sp.
CTTCTTACCCTGGCACAATTTCTGCGGGAGGCGGGAGTTCGCAACGTTGATGCCTCGCCTGAACATCTGGCCAAGGCCGAGGAATTAAGCTCTCCAGAGCGCATGCGGGCCCTGGAAAAGGCTGAGGCGCGGAACTATGCGCAGCTCAAGCAGACCCGTTTGGACAAGCCCTTTATCCGCAGCGCCAAGGCCGGAGGCTGGAAATCTGATCTCTCAGAGAAAGCAGTTGCGCTCATTGAGGATAGCTGGGGCTCCGTCATGCAGAACCTGGGTTACACATTGTCACGCAGCCCGCAGGTAGAGCCGGTGAGCGCGCCCGCGAAATTCTGACTCACGAAACCGCATTTCTGCTGTAGCTCGACCACCGATCCGCCGGCAAAACTATGAGTTTGCAATTCGCTGCCAGCCAGCCTGCAGAACAGACCGCCGTTGCCGAGTTCTTAAGAACAGCCTTTCAGGCTGATGCTGAATTGCTTTCTTTTCGTCCCGACGTTCTTCAGTGGAAATATTTTTCCGATCACCCGGACTGGCATCGAGACCGCAGTTATGTCGTAAGAAAAGACGATGGCATCGTGGCCCACGGCGGAGTCTGGCCTCTGCGCCTTAGAAAGGCGGGAACAGAGGTGGATGTTATTCATCTCATTGACTGGGCGGCAAGCCGTGCCGTCGTCGGCTCCGGCCTGCTACTCCTCAAGAAATTGGCCGCCATCACGGATGTGCTTCTGACGATCGGCGGCTCTTAGGATACGCGGTCCATCTTGCCCAAAATTGGTTATCGCCAGGTTGGAGAATTAAAACTTCACGCTCGGGTTGTACGCCCGTGGTTGCAGTTTCGCAACACTCGCCACTTCAATTGGAAAGCACCGTTGCGCCTACTCAGAAATGCCAACTGGAGTCTACCGTCTTTGCCCCGGCCACCGAAGGATTGGGAGGTGACTCGAGTCTCTCAGTTTGATTCGTCCCTTGAATCCATTTTGAACGGCAGTGCGGCAGACGTTTTCACCTCGCATCGGACGATCGCGGGATTAAATCGAATGTTGAGTTGCCCGGCAGCGCTATTTTCTGCATGCGTCCTCCTCCGCTCGAAGCGTCCCTGCGGCTATTTCTTACTGGCTCGAGTTGGAAAACAAACACGCATCGTCGATCTTCGCGTCGACCGTAATGATGCCACAACATGGATGGCGGCCTGCTCCCTTGCCGCATTCACCGCGGCTGAAATTCCAGATACCGCCGAAGTTGTGGCCGGATTTTCCAGTAATGCAGTGAATGAAGCGTTCGCTCAAACAGGGTTTCGGTTGCGTGGCAGCCTTCCGATTTATTGTTATGACCCGAAGAAGGTGCTGGGGGCCGAGCCTGTTCTGGACTTAAGCATGCTCGATGGCGACCTTTGCTTCATCGCTGATGCTCAGAACCCTTTCTGGACGTGAAGCAACTTTCCCGCAACCGGTGGCTTGGGCTGCGCGCGTCTTTGCGTGTACGACTCGATTGATTGATTAAACGGCTCGTCCGGCAAAAGCGCTCTCGAGGTTCCAGAGCAGGCCTTCCGCTGTTTTAGTGGGACGAAGACGCTTCAGACAAAATGGATTGTCCCCGTTGCAGGTCAGGCCGTTATCCGTGGTTACCGCCGTCTCGTAGCCCGCAACCTGGGTCTGTTCCGCTGTCTTTGTGCTCCAATGCGGAGAAAGCGCTGGACAGGGATAGGAAAAATGCCGGATCGGCACCTCGAGATTGAGCTCAAGCCGCCGCTTCGATTCTGTCAGTTCCCGAACGGCGTCGTCGGCTTGGATGTAAGCCATGTTGGGATGCGTCATGGTGTGGGAACCAACAATGTGTCCATCCCGCTGCAGCGCGCGCATTTGTTCATAAGTCAGCATCGGAGAGTTCTGCTGACGCGGTATCTTCGCATCCAGTTCCCGCTCGACGCGCACTACAAAATCTTCCTGCACAGCACCGCTAAGCTGGCAACATGCGTCACAGCTGCTCAGGAAGGCCGCTTCCCTTTCCTCCGGAAGATTCAGCGGCCAGTTCTTGCCCTGAGAATCGCTCCAGGCAGAGAGCCTGGTGTTGCGGAAAGCAAAACGCAGGTGGCTCGGCCAAGGCAGTCTTTTATTTTCCACGCAATCCACTGTTACATAGAATGTCGCAGGCACGCCGGCCTGGTTCAATACTGGCATGGCAACTTCGTAGTTGTCCGCGTAGCCGTCATCGAAAGTAATAACGACCGACCGCCTGGGCAGGCTGTTGCCGCTGCGGATATGTTGGATCGCTTCGTCCAGACTAATCGGACGGAACTCCCGCGCCAACAATTCCATCTGCGCGCGGAAGATCAACTCAGAGTGAGCGATTTCGCCATACGTGTCCACCAACTGGGAAGGGTCCGGGAGAACCGAGTGATACATAAGAATTGCCGCGCTCGGCCCCCGCATACTCGCCACCAGTCGTAACAGCCCGCTACTGACAAGTGTCCTTTTTGCCAAGTCTTTCATTTCACAAATTGGGACAAAATCGCCTTCGCTTTCAGTCTATCGCGCCTATCCTGCAGGCACGATGTACCGCTGCGTTGCCGCCTTGTGAACCGCGACCAGAGATCCCACACCGCTCACCCAGCTTTCAAAATTCAGTTGGCTATGGTTGGCGTTGTCCACAAGTCTCGGCAGAAAGTAGGGGTCGTCATTCCTGTCTACAAGTCCGGCATCGCACGTCGTTGCGGAAACGACACCTTCCTTGTGCAACCATTCAGCAAACTTCTTCCGGTAGACCCCGCTCGGGTAGCAAAAGTGCGTTGCATCGCGTCCAGTCAGGGCTCGAATTCTTTCCCGGTTTTCGGTAATTTCCCGCCGGAAGAGAGACTCGTCCTCGGGCGTGCGGTGCCGGTGCGTGTGCAGTTGAACGTCGATTCTGTTCGAAGCAACCTCCGCCAGTTCCTGCGCGTTCATAATTTGCAGAATGCGTTTGGAAGAAAGCTCGGCATAGTCCAGTCCAAGAATTGCGGCCAGCCTTCCTGCGAGTTCATTCTTTTGCAATCCGCTCAACTTTTCGCGCGCGGAGAGGTCCATCAGGCTGCGTACCACCCGGTGGCGGCCGAGTTCGGTGCGCAAATCCATGGGCTCGGAGAGTCCAAGCTCCTTCGGCGCAACCAGTTGCTCCCCGCGTCTTTTCCATAACATGTAGGAGCAGATCAGGTTGAAAATCGGCATCTCGTGATCGGTGTAATAGGTTGTTTGATAAACGGTCACAGGAAAGCCGTATTTTTTCAGCAGCGGATAAGCCTGCTTATAAAAATCATAGGTACCATCGTCGACCGTGATTGCGACGCTGCGCGGCGGCAGGTCGCGGGAACGCAGCCGCGTTAAAGCCTCGCCCAGCGGCAGCACAGCACAGCGCATGGCTCGCAAAGCTTCCAGCCGCTGCCTCAACAATTCAGGCGGCATGTAGAGTGCCGGCCTCCATAGATGCTCATCTTCAAGAGAAGTCCCGTGATAGCAGAGGATCAGCAGCCTATTCTGGCGCCACCTGCTGTTCGCCACCAGTTCGAAAGCTCCCGCACTGCGGAGCAAGTCGAGTGTGACGCGTTTTATCTTTCTAACCATCGTTCTGTCTTACCATCGTTCTCTGGCAAGCGGAGTCAGCGTATGCAATTTGAAGAAATCATTTATTGATAGTCGCAGATTTGATTTGAGAGGAAGTGACGTCGGAGACTGGTTCCCCATCCAGAAATATCCTCTGCCACAGCTCCAGATTCAGCAGGCGCCAGATGCGATTCCCATGGTCGCGATGACCAGCCGTGTGCTCGCGAAACAGCCGTTCGACGGCGTCAGCCTGAAAAATTCCGCGTTCCACACTTCGCGGCTCCGTCAACAGTTCCCGAAGGTGATCAAGCGAAGGACCAGCGAGCCAATAAGCCCAGGGTGTGGGAAATCCCATCTTTTGCCGATGCACGATCGAGTCAGGCAAAAGATCCTGAACCGCCGATTTCAGAATGCACTTTCCCGCCATTCCCCGCGTCGAGTACTTCGCAGGAATGCTAGCGGTGAACTCGACCAGAGCGTGGTCGAGAAAAGGCACTCGACTTTCGACGGACGCGGCCATACTCATCTGGTCCTGCTTCATGAGCAGTTCGACCAGATAAGTTTTGATATCCGTGTAGAGCAACCGATGCAGCAGGTCGCCCGACGAATGATCCCAGTATTTCATCGATCCCGCATAGGCGTCGCCCGCCATTTGTTTCGCCTGGGGAGTCAGCAAATCGTCTTGTTCCGCCGCGGAAAATGCAGAATAGAAATTATCGAAATAGAAAGACGGCCATGAAGCACCGTCGCGCATTAAGAATGTATGTTCCAGTTTTCTCTTCGCAGCAGCACCGAGCGGAACCAAGCCGATTCCGTTGCGCACCCCGCGTCTCAACAGATCCGGCGTCAGCATTCTGTAAATCCCGTCCATGCGTGAATTCAGCAGAGTCCATGGATAGCGCGTGTATCCGCCCAAGGTTTCATCGCTGCCTTCGCCGGTGAGCACGACCGTTACTCGTTCCCGGGCTAGCCGCGCCACAAAATAAAGCGCCACACTGGACGGCCAAACGATCGGTTCATCTTCATGCCAGATCAGTCGAGGCAGGGTTTGAAAAAACTCATCGCGGCTCAGATGGACTTCATGATGTTTCGATTTCAAGTGCTCGGCGATCGTCCGAGCATACGGAAGTTCGCTATATGCTTCTTCGCCATAGCCCACGGAAAAAGTTTCGATTGGCTCTTTGCGGATTTTCGTGGTGAGCGCAGCAATCGCGCTCGAATCCAGGCCGCCGCTCAAGAAAACACCCAGCGGAACATCGCTCATTAAGTGGCTGGAGACGCAGGCCTCCAGTTGTTCCCTGTAGCTACGGACGTAGTAGTCTGGCGGGCGGCTTCCATCGTCGACCTTGACGTCCAGATCCCAATAAGACGAAATCTCCAACTGGCCGCACTCATCGATCGTGAGAATATGGCCCGGCATCAATTTGCGAATGCCGGCATACATAGTTTCCTCACCGGCCAAATAACCAAATGCCAGGTATTCGGCCAGCACGCCGCGATTGAACTCCGGCTTCACCCCAGGATACGCCAGAATGGTTTTGATCTCGGAGCCGAACAATAACGTGTTGCCATCAAAACGGTAGTAGAGAGGCTTGATCACCAGCCGGTCACTCGCAATGAATAGTTTTCTCTTCCGGCGATCCCAGATCGCGAAAGCAAACATACCCCGCAAGTGCTCAACACACTGGCTTCCGTATTCCTCGTACGAATGGACGATAGTCTCCGTGTCGCTTTTGGTGCGATAGCGGTGGCCGCGCGATTCGAGATCTTTTCGCAGATCCTGGTGGTTATAAATTTCTCCATTGAAGACAATCCAGACGTCTCCGTCTTCATTGCTAAGAGGTTGATGGCCGGTTTGAATGTCGATGATGCTGAGGCGGCGCATAGCCAGCCCGACGTTCTCCTCGACTAAGAAACCGTCATCGTCCGGGCCGCGGTGTACGATTTGCTGGTTCATTCCAGCGAGCAGGTCACGATTCACGCGGCGGGTTCGTTCGGAATGGAAGACACCGCAGATTCCGCACATGGCTACACGCCCATCCTCTTGGGATCACTCCCCGGCACATTCAAGTTCGCTATCACCTGATCAAGCGGCATTTGCAGCGTGACCTGTTCCGGATGTGACGAAAAAAGTTCGGCCTTCGCCGCACAATTCAATACCTCAGCATAGCTTACCCGCTGGCCACCGGTGAGCACGCGCCGGCCTCCGGCTTCCACGTAAGAGCCGCCGCACAAAATCAGCGCGGCTTCTTCCCTTTCGCGATCAAACCACCAATAGAGAAAACTGGCATCGCTGGCCCATGCGCCCAGAACCCAGGGATGCGGCTGAGAAGCAAAAAAGAAATTGTGTTCTTCCCGCCCATCGGAGTAGCGATAACCGCAAACGGCTTCGCCGTCGAACTTATTGATTCTTAGCGGGTGACTCAGGTCAGCGGGAGAGTTCCGGTCGGTAATCAGAAGCGTAACAAAATCCGCAGGCAGCTCAATCGTTGTCCCGAAGTTTACCACGCTTGCCCGCTCCTTGTGCCCATAGGCAGAAGACCAGTAGTCACGGCGCACACTTTGCGACCAGCCGTGTCTGTCGGCTGTCAACAAGGCCACGCTATCCCGATCATCTGCGAATACGCAGTCTTTGGAAGCTATTGGAGAAAGAGTGGGACCGATGTGCCAGGCAATCTCGAGTTGGTGGATTCCACTGCCTTCCGCGACATCGCGCACCAACCAAAACTTTCCCTTTCGGTGAAAAACCCACCGGCGGTGAATCACTGGAGATGGCAGTCGTGAATATCCATCGTGACTGCCTTGAAACAGATCAAATTGTTGACCGTTGATCCACTGTTCAACATTGAGGTGCGGAGGATTCTTCCAGGAGAACGGTCCAGTGCCTTCTGCCTGATCCAATCCATCCACCTGCATCGTGTTGTGAGCGCCGGTGCCGCGCCAGCGGGTGCGCTCATCGCCATCTCCCACATATTCAAATGTTCCTGGATCGATCAGAAGATTTCGTCCGTCTCGAACCAGACAAATGCTTAACGCGTCCGCATGGCCGTGTCCCCCACTCCCTGCTCCCAGTGGTCCGGCATCGATCAGTAATTGCTGTCCTGACTTTTGGTCGGCCATAACATAGAAACCGCTCTCTTTGAGGGCAGTCGAACCGGCTGACGGTTCTGAAGTCGGCAGCAAATCAAACGCCGCCAGGCCCTTGACACCCAGCAGCCAGAGAGTTTCTTCACGCACATTCCCAGCGGCAAACTTGAAATCTCCACGGCGGTAGAGAACAGCGCCGGCGGCCAGAGGATCGAGCATGTGCTCGGCCCGATTACGCAAGGGATCGAATATTCGTCCCCCGTCGTCATCTCCAATGCTGGGTGCAAGCCCGGCTCGACCCAGCAACAACAATGCATTCAGCATGCGCTCCAAAGTCGCATCGAAGGCGGGGGAAATCTCAATCCCGTTGCACGAAGCTAAAATCCGTGCATGCAAAAAAATGTCCAACGCGTAGACGTGATAGTAAGTGGATTGTTCGAAATAGAATCCGTCTTTCCTGACCTGTTTGGCCGCCTCACTTTGCAGGATTTCCCATCCCCGCCGCTGCCAGCGCTCTGCCCGGTGCGGCCCGGGAAATAAAGTTCCCAGAAAAAATAATGCGAGCGCTTCACCCAGCAAATGCGTATTGGGAGAAAAATACGTGGACAGGTAGGTTTCGATGTGGCGTCCGTTCAGGCTCAGCCCGCGCTGCCATTGACTGCGCAGGTCGGTCGTGAAAAGGGGACAATCTTGTAGCAGAAAGAAGGTCCAAATCCAAGACAAGCTGCGGTAGCCGACTTCCAGACTGCTCGCCCAGTTTATTCCGATGGGATAAGGATTCTCTCGATGCCAGTGGGCCCATTGCGCGAAAATCTCGTGCACAAACTTTTTGTTCCCCGTTAGCCAATAGGCTTTAGCCAGCGTGACGAAGTGCTGATGGCGGTTCAATTCCCAGGTGATCTTTGAATCTCCAACCTGCTCGAAGTCGAGATACTGCATCTTGAACCAAGGTTCGCGGGGGGCCTGCTTACCATGCACCACGTCGCAATGCCAGTCGATCTGCGCGCCATAGTCCAGATCTTGGTAGCCCAATAGATCGAACCGATGGGCGCAGATCCTTTCCGCCTGCAAGAGGATGTTATTCGCTTGTGAAGGTAAAACCTGTTTCAGCTCAGCGCACAGCGGCGGAACTTCTGCGGGAGCGAAAAAAAATCGCCCGAACGTTTCTGGCTGCGCGAGAGCTGCTCTGTTCTTAGAATCCGCACCATTTCGAAACCTCAGAAGATCCGTGCGGGAGGTTAAGTACTGTCGCAAGCGGTCAAAAAGCTCGCGCCGATCCATGGAAGTAAGGCGACCCAGACGGCTTTTCCATTTGGAATGATTTGCCATCCCCTAGCGGCTTCCTCCGCTTCGCAGCAGAAGTTCGCTGTAAAGTTCATCCACTTCGCGCACCAGCCGCTCGAAACTGAAGTTGCGGACCGTGAATTCATGTCCGCTGTGCGCCATGCGTTGCGCTCCAGGCGGATCTCGCAATAGCTGCAGCAATGCGCCCGATAACGCTGATGAATCCTCCGGAGGCACAAGGAGTCCGGTTACACCATCCTCAATCAGTTCGGCATTCCCTCCCACGCGGCTGGCGACAACCGGCAGTCCCGCAGCCATGTATTCGAGCACAGCGTTTGGCAAACCCTCAGCTCGAGAAGGAAGCACTGCGATATCACAGCAGCCCAGAATCTTCGGCACATCGGCCCGGCGGCCAAGGAAAAGAAAGTTCTGCTCCAGACCCAGACTCGTGACTTGCTGCTCGAATCTCGACCGCTGCTCTCCGTCTCCGACAAGAACGAATCGAGTAGCTGGAAACTCTTGAATTACCGCAGGCGCAGCCGCAATCAGCCACGGATGCCCTTTGACATCGGTGTGCATGTTGCCGACCAGCACAACAAGCTTGCCGTCGCCGGCCCCGGGAAACACCTGATCGCGATCGCTCCCACTTTTATGAAATCTCTTGATGTCAACTCCGTTATGAATCACTCGCAACTTTTCCGGCGCAAATCCGTCCTCCGCGATCAGCGCGTCACGGATCGGCGTCGCATTTGCCAGCACCGCGCTACCCAAATTCTGAATGCGCCGCAGCCACGTTCGGCGCTTGCCCTGGTACCAGTCGAAGTGCGCCAGGTCACGCCGGCTGGAAACGATCGCCCGCACGCCTGCTAGCCGTGCCGCGGGAACTCCCAGCAGATTCGACCACAAATCGTGGGTATGAACGATGTCGAACTTTTCCGTCTTCAGAAACCAGCTCAACCGCAGCAACTGATAAAGCCCCGCTGGGCTATCCATACCGCCTTTCGGATAGAACTCTCGCACCACAACATTGGTTCCCTGCATCCGTTCCAGCAATGGACCTCGAGCCCGCAGGCAGCCCAAGGTTACATCGTATCCGGCCTCAGGAATCCGCAGCGCCAATTCCACCGCTTGGGTCTCGGTTCCACCGATGTTGAGGGAATCCACCAGATAAAAAACTTTGCGTCGTGGACGCATCGACTGATCACTCTGCCCGGCGTCGGCAGCTTTCAGCACATCGGACGACGTTTTGTTATCTTCAGTCACACTCACCAAGAATGATCCTATCGAAATCGAAGAATTCGGCCTAAGTTACCTACGTTTATCCCTCTCAGCCGATGCAAACTCCACCCACGTGCTTAAATACTATCTGTGGTTTGCGCTGCTGGGTATGAAACGGGCGGTGCACGCATCAAGTGTGTGTGATTGTAACGCCTTCAATCGTGGAACGCTGTCCATGATTGCTTGAAAGAGGGATAAAGTTTTCCGCATGAATCCATCGATCAGTGTTTTCGGTTTAGGCTATGTGGGCACGGTAACGGCGGCCTGCCTGGCACACAAGGGGCATAACGTAATCGGCGTCGACTTGAGTTCATCTAAGGTCGAGGCCATGCAATCCGGTCGCAGTCCTATTGTTGAGCCGAACGTGAGCGACCTCATTTCGCAGAGTCATACCGCAAAACATCTGCATGCAACCTCCGACTCCGCATATGCCGTACTGAACAGCGACATTTCCTTTCTCTGTGTGGGAACTCCCAGTCTGCGGAACGGCAAACTCGATCTTGGTCACATTGAACCGGTCTGCCGCGATATTGGACAGGTTCTGAAGAAGAAGAATGGATTCCATCTAGTCGTGCTGCGCAGCACCGTCCTACCCGGAACCGCCGAAACCATTGTTGTTCCTGCTCTCGAAAAATCGAGCGGGAAGAAACTTGGCGAAGATTTTGGGGTCTGCGTCAATCCTGAGTTCATGCGTGAAGGCACCGCCGTCGCCGATTTTCTGGAACCGGCAATGACCGTGATCGGTGCCGCAGACCCGAAACACAGTGGCATCCTGCGCGAGGTTTACCAGTGGGTCCCGGGACGAATCTTCGAAACTTCTTTCCGTTCCGCCGAGATGGTGAAGTATGTTTGCAACGCGTGGCACGCGGTAAAAGTTTCTTTTGCCAATGAAATTGGTACGCTGGCGAAAGAGCTCGGCGTCGATGCGGAAGCCGTGACTGAAATTTTTACCGCCGATACCAAGCTCAACATTTCTCCCACGTATCTAAAACCCGGGTTCGCTTTCGGGGGCTCCTGTCTGCCCAAGGACGTACGCGCTTTAAGCTATCGGGCCAAGGAACTGGACCTCAACCTGCCGCTGTTTCAGTCCATTCTTCCGAGCAATGAGGAGCATCTGGATCGCGCGGTTGAGATGGTGCTCAGAACCGGCAAAAAGAAAATCGCCATTCTTGGCTTGAGCTTCAAAGCCGCTACCGACGATTTGCGCGAGAGCCCTCAGGTGCAACTGGTGAAGCGTCTGCTTGGCGAAGGCCGGCAAATTCGCATCTGGGACGACAATGTCTCTCTGGGACACTTGATTGGATCCAACCGGCAGTATATTGAAGAAGTGATTCCCCACATTGGCTCTCTGCTTTCCACCAGTATGGAAGAGGTTGTCGGCGATGCCGAAGTCGTTGTAATCGCGACTCGCGGGCTGAAAAAAGACGAGTTGCGCGGGTGCCTGCGTCCCGATCACATCGTGATCGACCTGGTAAACCTGGATCGAAAATCACGGCCTGCGTCACCCGGCCCCTATGAAGGGATTTGCTGGTAACCGCTGCTGCCATGAAGATCCTGTGGGTTAAAGCTGGCGGCCTGGTTCCACCTGATACCGGTGGAAAAATCCGCAGCTACAATATCCTTCGGCAGCTGGCGCGCCAGCATTCTGTTACTTTTTTTTCCTTCTACGCCGCGCACGATCCCGACGTCCACGCTGATCTGAAGAATGTGTTTGAGCGCGTGGTCACCGTGCCACTGAAAATTCCTGCAGCAAAAAGTTTCGCCGAGATGCGCGAGTATGGCGCTCGCCTTTTCTCGACAGAGCCGTACGGTATTACAAAGTACTGCCGTCCTGAAGTGCGGCGTGCACTGCGCGCTTTGCTTGAGCAGAATAAATATGACGTGATTCTCTGTGATTTTATGGCTGCGGCCGGCGTGATTCCATGGGATTCTTTGACGCCGAAGGTCTTATTCACTCACAACGTGGAAGCTACAATTTGGCGCCGTCACTATGAAGTTGCAGGCAATGTGGTCTGGAAGGCGATCTCCTGGCTGGAATGGCGAAAGATGGAAGCTGCCGAACGGCGTTATCTGCGCCTTGCCGACCGTGTGCTCACCGTATCGGAGACGGATCGCGACGCATTCGCATCCTTCCTCAATATCGACAAGCTGACTGTGATCCCTACCGGCGTCGACGTGGAATACTTCCAACAAACTGCCGGAGAGGAGGCTGCGAGTTCCCTGGTCTTTACAGGTTCGATGGACTGGCTACCAAATGAGGACGCGATTTTTTATTTCGTTGATTCCATTTTGCCGTTGATTAGATTGCAATGTCCCGATGTCTCGCTGAAAGTGGTCGGTCGCAGCCCATCGCGCAAACTGCAAGCACTGGCCGAGGCAGAGAAAAGCGTTCGCCTCACCGGCTGGGTCAATGACATTCGACCATTCGTGGCACGGGGCGCCGTGTGCATCGTTCCTCTGCGCATTGGCGGCGGCACTCGCCTCAAAATCTTTGAAGCCATGGCGATGGGAAAGGCTGTCGTTTCCACATCCGTGGGCGCCGAGGGCTTGGCAGTGCGGTCCGGTGAGAATATTCTTCTAGCCGATACACCCAACGAGTTCGCCGAGTCGGTGATTTCCCTTTTGCGCGATGCCAGGCGACGGCAGCAGTTGGGAACCGCCGCCAGGACGCTGGTTCAGGAAAACTACAGCTGGACCAAAGTAGCCGACGACTTTGCTCGCACCCTGCAAGAAGTAGTCATTCCCGCCAACCCAGCGGGATTTCAGAAAGCGAAAGACTCTACTCTTTAGACCATTCCCTTTAGGCATGTACTTCCGCGCTCTTAGGGCCCTGTCCCGCGGTTATCTGTCGTCCTGCATAAGACCGATCTAAGGTTTGAAAGTGGGCGCGCCAGCTTTCACGGCGCCCAATTTCGATCCAAATTCTTCGCTTCGAGGTAAAGATGAAACTCCCCCTGGATCGTTTCAAGCTTGTCCGAGCTTTTGAGCCAATCTCTGCCTATCAAAGCGCGATCCTCACTGGGATTCTTTTCCTCCCTGTGCTGGCAACCGTAGGATGCACGTCCGCGATAACACCCGCCGCAGCCAGCGCGGCCACCGATCAGCACGTAGCCACGACGCCCAACATCCAACTCACTCCCGGAAATTCAATGGTAACGCCGGGAGCCAATATTCAGTTTTCGGCGCTGATGACCGATACGACCGATACGGCGGTAACATGGACGGCGAATGGAGGAGTCATTTCTAATACCGGGCTTTTCGTTGTGCCAAATGCCAAACCCGGTACTGTCTTTCAGATCGTAGCTACCAGCCGGGCTAACCCTTACTCGCACGGCATGGCAAGCGTGGCGATCGCTTCGTCATCCGCGCCGCCGCCGCCCACGGGCAATCCCGGGAGTGGATCGACCCCGACATCCGGGCCGGATAATCGCTACTGTGAAGCCGGGGACGTTCCCAACTTCGGAGCCGTCGACGGACCTGCGGCCGCGCCCATTGCCTGTTATGAGACGGCCGAGACATCAACGCCTTCGCCCGGGTTAGTCATTAAAGTTTCCTCGGCCTCAACTCTGCAAACCGCCATTGATAATGCAAGTTGCGGAGATACGCTCGTGCTGCAGGCCGGGCAAACTTATCCCGGATTCACTTTGCGCGCGAAGAGCTGCGATGCGAACCACTACATCACCATTCGCAGCAGCGCCGAGGGTTCTGGTTTGCCCGCGGAAGGCGTTCGTGCCACTCCCTGTAACGCGGGGGTTGCGTCGCTGCCGGGCCGCCCGGCCTTGAACTGCGCGTCAACCACCAAGGTAATGCCGCGCGTCGCTGGCGTAGCGAAGCAAGACAAAATCATTGGTGCCGATGATGGCGCCAATTACTATCGGCTGGTAGGGCTGGAAATTGCCGACACTGAAGCCAACGGCGCGGCAAATGGTTTTTACAATCTCATCCTGTTGACCAGCAACGACCACATTATCTTCGATCGCTGCTGGATTCACGGGTCTCCAACCGGTGAGGATGTAAAAGGCGTAGAGTTTACCGATAGCTCCTATATCGCAGTAATCGACTCTTATATCTCTGACGTCCATTCCAAAGTTTCGGGTTACGGAGCGGATTCCGCAGCTATCGGTTCAATCACCGGCACCGGCCCGGTCAAGATTGTCGATAACTTCCTGGAGGCCGCGGGAGAAAATGTTCTTTGGGGCGGCGGGACATCTGCCACCAACGTGACCGACGTCGAGATGCGGCGAAACCACTTGTTCAAGCCCTTCACCTGGTGGAAGCTGAGCCCCACATATTTCGGAACGCTCTTTGTCACCAAGAATCTGTTCGAAAGTAAAACCGGCATCCGCCAGTTCGTTGAAGGCAATATCTTCGAGAACAACTGGGCCATGGCGCAAAAAGGAACCGCCATTCTCTTTACTCCAAAGAATCAGTATGGAAAATGTCCGGAGTGCAGCGTTCACGACATCATTTTCCGCTACAACATCCTTCGCCACTCAGTGGATGGAATTGGAATGGCTCCTGTATACGCCACAACTTGTCCAGGTGAGGCGGGGGACGGTACGGGAAATTGCATGTATCTCTCGGGTGGCCTCTACAACCTGAGCATTCACGACAATCTTCTCGACGACATCAACGAATCGACCTATTCTCCGAGCGCCTGCTGCAGTGACGGCTTTCTGTTCAACATCCAAACCGACCAACCCACGAATTGGCCGCACGATATCTCAATCGACCACAACACCGGGTTTCCCGTGGGCTCCGGGATTGCGAATGTCACTATTGTCGCCAGGCCCCAGGTCTTCGCTAATTTCTCGTTCAGCAACAATTTAATGACCTCCGGCGACTACGGCTTCCACCAGGTATTGCCGGGTAATAAGCAGCCTGGGTGCGCCACAACGAGCGCTGCAGGAATGGTTGGCACGCTGAACGGCTGTATGGGAGACACTTGGACCGCAGCCGGCAACGTGCTCGCGAACACGTCGACGAAGTCTTCGAAATTACCCGGAAATCCACTTCCGGCGCGGAATTTTGAAGCGCCAAACTTCGATTCGCTGGGCCTCATGGACTTTAATAAGGGGAATGGAGGAAACTATCAGTTGTCCCCAACCAGCCCGTTCAAGAATGCTGGCACTGACGGGAAAGACCCCGGCGCGGATATGGACGGCTTACAGACTGCCACGGCCGGCGTGCTGTAATCGAGAAATCTCTGGCGGTGTCGCACTCATGGACGCCGCTCAGCGTTCAGCTTCACAGGCAGCACTTAGGAACTCTCACCCTGTTTCTGCAACTTCAAGGTTACGACAGTAGCGAAGCGTTCTGCCCCTGGAAGGTTTTTGAGGATCCAGCGGTCGAGTCTTGATGCCGCAGGCCCCACCGGCGCCAGAAACCGCCGTACCAGCGGCATAAACGGAAGCCTGAAGCAGCGACGTTCCAGAACCTTGAAGCGCTGGGTTACCGTGCGAAGCTCTTCGCGGGTCAAAGGATGTTCGAATTCCGAAATGTCCTCGTGAGCGGGCAACAGTCCTCTCAGAAAAGCGTACGTCCGGGAAAAGCGGATTGGTTCCTGAAGGATAACTACGCCGCCCTTGACTAGAATTCTGGCCATCTCTTCCACGACCCGCGCGATGTCAAGATGGTGAATCAGGGCGATGCAGAAGATGACATCCACCGATCCCTCAGGCAGGCCCGTATCGTAAGCGGAACCAACCTCCAGCCTCGCTTCCAGCTTGGCGTCGTTTAAACGCTTTCGGGCCAGAGCCATCAGGTCCGGCGAAATATCCATTCCAATTACCCGGGCCTCGCGTTCAGCCAGGGGAACTATGTTTTCCCCGGTACCGCAGCCGAAGTCGAGAACCGTCTTGCCGCGGACGTTGCCCAGCAGATAAAACGCATATTCGAGGGCAAAGGGCGTATCGCGGGGTGGATTCCGGTAGCGATCCATTTGAGCGCGATCGACTCCTCTGAGCACGATCTTCCGAGCTTCTTCGGCGCTGCGTTCAATCTCAGCCTGATCGCGCTCCGATAATCGACTGTCCTTTGTATCCATCCCTTTTGTCTCCGAGATTCGCCCTTGTCAGATCGCGCGATCAGTTGAAGTCTAATATTGTCATTCCTTGCGCTCGCGGAGCAAAGGTTCAAAAGATTTTGGGTCGAAACTCGCGTTACCTAAAGGCCGCCCACCCCACCCGAATCTGGGCGCGATCGGCCCTCAGATATACTATATGGGTAGCCGGTTCTGGTCCCGCGATTGAGCCGAGCCGTATCCTATGTTCAAGCATGTAAATAGCTTACCTTTCCTTGCAGCTCTGATCATCGGCGGTTTGGCGGCTGCTCCGGCAATCGCGCAAGGCGCTGGCAACTTTGACGGTCCGGCTGAATTGCCGCGAGTTTATGTAAAAAGCTCAGTCGCTGACACGCCAGCGCCCGGAAAAGTGTGGCGGCTTAAAAAGGGCGATTCCATTCAGCAAGCGTTGAGCCGCGCCGCTTGCGGTGACGTTATTGAACTGCAGCCGGCCGCTACGTTTGATGGCTCCTTCGAACTCCCTTCCAAGTCCTGCGACGACAAACATTGGATCATTCTTCGAACCGGTAGTCCGGACTCCAGCCTTCCTGCGGAAGGCACGCGCATCACTCCCTGCTACGCCGGCATTCCCTCCCTTCCGGGTAGGCCCGCGGTGCAATGCAGTTCTACTCAGAACGTGATGGCTCGCATCGGTGGATCCCCCCACCAGAATAAGATTGTGAGCAACGACCCTGGGGCCAATCATTATCGCTTCGTCGGCCTTGAAATCGCTGACACGGGCACAAATGGTCCAGGGGGCGGCTTTTGGAATTTGGTTTTTTTGAAAAATGCCGACCACATCATTTTTGACCGGTGCTGGGTCCATGGCTCGCCCATCGGCGAAGACGTTAAGGGAATCGTCTTCGAAGCCAGTTCCTACATTGCCATCGTCGATTCCTTCATTTCCGACATTCATTCGAAGACTTCGGCCAACGGAGCGGACTCTTCGGCCATCGGGTCAGTCACCGGCATTGGACCGGTAAAAATCGTGAACAACTTCCTGGAAGCGGCGGGTGAAAATGTGCTTTGGGGCGGCGGCCGCGCCGATACCACTCTGTCCGACATCGAGTTCCGCCACAATTACGTCTATAAGCCGCTCACCTGGTGGCATAAACACCCCAGCTTTTTTGGAACGCAGTTTTCGGTCAAGAATCTCTACGAAACCAAGAACTCAATTCGCGAACTGATTGAAGGAAACATCTTTGAGAACAACTGGGCGCAATCGCAAAAGGGTACGGCCATCCTGCTGTATCCGAAAAACCAGTACGGCCAATGTCCTTCGTGCGTAGTGCGCGATCTCACTTTTCGCTACAACATCATTCGTCACACGGTAAATGGAATCGGGATCGCCGCAACCGACGCTACCACCTGCCGCGGCGAGCCGGGAAATGGCACAGGGCACTGCAGTTTCCTTTCCGGCGAGATCGCCCGTGTAAATATTCACGACAATATCCTGGAAGACGTCAACACGAAAACCTACGCGCCCGGCGATTGCTGCGCGAATGGCTGGCTTTGGTCGGTTGCGACCAACCAGGAGAAGAACTGGCCGCACGACGTAACGATCGAGCACAACACCGGATTCCCCACCGGAGTCGGCATTCTCGTAACTTATGACGGCCCGCAAGCGCAGATCGAAAAACTCATCTTCCGTAATAACCTGGTGGGCTCTGGCAACTTGGGCGTCCATGCGTTTCCGCCGGGCGGTGGGCGTCCCACTTGCCTGGGACCGGGAGGAACCGTTGCGCTGCTCGAACGCTGCTTCGACAATTCCTGGATTTTTACCAACAATGTGATTGTGCAAACTAACGACAAACCAATGCTGCCCGGCGATCCTTATCCCAAGAGTCCACACTGCGGCGCCGCGCCGGCTTGTGAACAGTTTATTGTCAATGACTGGAAAGCAGTTCACTTTGTCGATTATCGAGATGGAATCGGCGGAGACTATCACCTTTCGCCGTCCAGTCGTTATCGAAAGGCGGGATCAGACGGCAAAGACATCGGAGCGGACATTGATGCCGTCACCGAGGCAACGAAAAAAGTCGCGCCCTGAGTCCGCCCTGAGAAAAGCCAGTTGCCCTATCGACCGTAACCTGTAACAAAAAGATAGCTCTGATATATTTAGGGCAAATTATGATTTGCGCATTTCGCGACATTCTCGCGGCCTAAGCTGTTCTTGAACATTCATGAAACAAATTCTCCGAAAAGGGCTGAAGGATATTATCGTCGACGAGGTCCCCGATCCCGTTGTCAGCCCGCATCACGTCCTGATCCGGCCGATTTATTCCCTGATCAGCAGTGGGACGGAAACTGCCAGCATCCACAATGAAGGGGTTCTGAAAGCAGTCGCCGACAATCCTTCTCAACTGGGAAAAATCTGGAGTGTGCTGAAGTCCCAGGGTCCGATGAAGACCTTCGCGGAAGTAAACGCTAAGTTCAGCGAGTATGCGGTGCTGGGTTATGCGGGTGCGGGTCTAGTAGCGGAGAAGCATCCCACAGTCACCGGCATCGAAGTCGGAGACCGGGTTGCCTATGGCGGCGAAGGAACGGGCCACGGAGAAACGGTCCGCGTTGGCCGCAACCTGATCGCGCGGGTGCCCGAAAACGTCTTGTTTGAGCATGCGTGCTTCACCACCCTGGGCAGCGTAGCCATCAACGGAGTGCGCATCGCTAATATTTCCCTCGGCGATAAAGTCGCCGTAATCGGCCTCGGCCTGGTTGGCCAGCTGATCGCCCAGTTAGCACGCCTGCAGGGTGGATTCATTATCGCCACCGATCTCAAGGCTGATCGTGTGGAACTGGCGCGCCAACTGGGTGCGGATGCGGCGCTGGTGGGAAGCTCAGAATTGTCCGCGCAGATTCGCTCACTCACCAACGGCCAAGGCGTGGATTGCGTAATCATTGCCGCCGCCGCTAAATCGGATGCACCGTGCCGGATCGCGGTTGATATCTGCCGCGATCGCGGCCGCATCGTGGATGTCGGCGCCGTCGAGCTGAATTTTCCCTGGTATGAAACTTATTTAAAAGAGATTCAAGTATTCATGGCGCGCGCTTACGGACCCGGGAGCTACGATCCGGCCTACGAACTCCAGGGCCAGGATTATCCGTTGCCCTACGTCCGCTGGACTGAAAACCGCAACATGGAAGAGTTTCTGCGGCTTGTCTCTCAGGATCGCATACAGATCGATCCGCTGATCACGCACCGCTTCCCGCTGGAAGACGCGGCCAAGGCGTACGAAACCATCATGGATGCTTCCACCAACAGCCTGGCGGTACTCGTAAAGTATCCGGCTGCGGACTTAGCTTCGCCCCTGGCAGAGTTTCAACCGAAGCGTCGCGTGGACGTGAACGGTCATTCTGGTGCAACTTCAGCAATCGGCGTCGCGCTCGTAGGAGCGGGCAATTTGGCTCGTTGGGCTCACTTGCCGAATCTCAAGAAAACTCCCGGAGTGCGGCTGCGCGCCATCCACTCTTCAAGCGGAGCACGCGGCAAAAGTTATGCCCGGCGATTCGGCGCCGATTATTGTGCCACTGACTATGCCGACATTCTGAAAGATCCGGAAATACAGGCGGTCGTGATCGTAAGCCGCAATCAGCAGCACGCTGCGCAAGCCCTCGCCGCACTGCGTGCGGGCAAGCACGTCTTCGTCGAAAAGCCAATGGCGCTCACGCAAGAGGAGTGCCGCGAATTATTCCGAGCTGTCGAAGATACAGGAAAACAACTTACCGTCGGATTTAACCGCCGTTACGCGCCTACTTATCTTGCACTGAAAAAACAACTGGCGAAGCGAAGCGGTCCGGCGGTGTTGAATTGCCGAATTAATTCACCGGGAATCTCCGGCTCCTATTGGATGGCCGACCCTGCCAGCGGCGGCGCCATTCTTGGTGAAGCATGTCACTTCGTAGATTTGATGTATTGGCTGCTCGATTCCGAGCCGGTTGAGGTCTCGGCCTACTCGCTTCCCACAGAGAAGAAGGATCCCATCGGAGAAAATAATCTTGTTGCTGCGTTTCGCTTTGCCGACGGGTCGATCGCCAATTTAACTTATTCGACGGTCGGGAGTCGGACTTCCGCCGGTGAGCGAGTGGAACTTTTCGCCAGCGGAGTCGGAGCTTCTGCCGAGGACTTCAAGCAATCTGTTCTGCGAACCGGAATGATCCGAAAGAGTTCAAGCTGGTTTGCCGAAAAAGGCTATGAGGCGCAGATGCGAGTTTTTTTTGCCGCGCTGAAGCAAGGCAAATCGCCTGACATCACGGTGCGCGACGGCGTGCGCTCCACTCTCGGCTGCCTCTGTACGCTGCAGTCAGCGCGAGAGCGCCAGCCACGCCCCATCGACATCGAAGATTTTCTCGCTGCGCTGCCGCGATGAGAGTGCTCCAGCTAGGTCCCTACCCGCCGCCGCACGGCGGAGTGCAGAGCAACCTGGTAGCGATCCGTACTTTTCTCCGCCGTCACAATGTGCCCTGCGCGGTGATCAACATTACACGGCATCGAAAACCTGATTCCGACGAGGTCTACTATCCCAAATCTGCCGCCGGACTGATTCGACTTCTGTTGCGATTAGATTACGACGTCCTCCACCTTCATGTGGGAGGAATGCTAAGCCGAAGGCTCCTCAGCCTGGCTCTTGTTTGCACTCTGATGCGCAACTCGAAGGCGGTAATGGCGTTTCATTCGGGAGGTTATCCCTCGTCCGCCGAAGGCAAGTCGACGACACGAAACTCTCTTGCCGGCTTTGTGCTTCGCCGCTTCGATGGGCTGATCGGTGTCAATCCGGAGATAATCAGTTTTTTTCAACGCCTGGGCGTCGCACCAGGTCGCACCCGATTAATCTACCCCCATTCTTTTCTGCTGGAAGAGAACTCGGCGATAGCGCTGCCAGAACATCTCGCATCTTTTTTCAGCGTACATAGTCCGGTGTTGATTTCAGTAGGCCTGCTGGAACCGGAATATGATCTTCCTTTGCAGATCGAAGTCCTGGAACAAGTCCGCGAAAAGTTCCCTTCAGCTGGATTGCTGTTAATTGGATCGGGT
>JBAVUV010000351.1:0-1853 GCA_049696955.1 Candidatus Sulfotelmatobacter sp.
TATGGCACGCATCCGGCGATGAGCGAAGAGGAATGTCTCGACGAGCTGGAGAGGCAATTGGAAGAAGCCGTGCGCATCCGTTTGATCAGTGACGTTCCCCTGGGAGCGCTGCTGAGCGGAGGAGTGGATTCCTCGATCATCGTAGCTTTGATGGCGCGAGTGAGTTCCGGAAGCGTAAAAACGTTTTCCATCGGCTTCCAGGCAGAGCAGTTCAACGAGTCGGAATACGCGCGGCTGGTCGCGGAGCGCTTTGGCACTGATCATCAGGAACTGATCCTCGATCCCAATCTGGAAGAGACTCTCACATATCTCTCGCAAATGATGGAAGAGCCATTCGGCGATTCATCCATGCTGCCGACCTACTACGTGTGCCGCATGGCGCGGCAGCAAGTTACAGTGGCGCTATCCGGAGATGGCGGAGACGAACTCTTCGCGGGATATGACCGGTACCTCACGGCATTGGAGCGGCAGAAGTTCGACCACCTGCCGGAATGGCTGGGCCGGGTTTATCGCAACTCGGTTCACGATCTTGTTCCCGGCGGAATGTATGGAAAAAATCTGGCGTGGAATGCGTCGCTGAATACGCGAGATCGCTATCTCGATGGGATGTCTTTCTTTCCGGCATTGCATCGCGAGCGGGGATTGTTTACCGATTCGTTTCTGCAGGCGGCGGGAAGGCTTCCCGATCCTTTGCTGCAGTGGCAGCGGTTCTACGATGATGCTCCCGCCCACGATCCGTTAAGCCGTTTACTTTACCTCGACACCAAGACTTATCTGGTTTCCGACATTTTGACGAAGGTAGATCGAATGAGTATGGCGACTTCCCTTGAAGTGCGCGTGCCCATGCTCGATCACAAATTCGTAGAATGGGTCACGGGCTTGCCATTGGAGTGGAAGCTTCGCGGTGGAACGCGCAAGCATATCTTGAAAAAGCTGGCGGAGCGTCTCGGGATTCCCTCTGAGCTGCTGCATCGCAAAAAGCAGGGCTTTCAAATGCCGCTGGTGGAGTGGATGAGAAACGATGTGAAGGATCAGTTTCTTCGCGTGCTGCTCGAGCCCCGCACATTGCAGCGCGGATATTTCAAGCCTGAGGCGGTGAGATCGCTGGTGGATGAGCATATACGGGGCCGCAGAAATCGTTCGGGATTGCTGTGGCGGATGCTGGTGTTGGAACTGTGGCACAGAAACTTTATCGAGTCGCCGAACCAATGGGGCGCTAAGCACGCGCCGCCGAATATTTTCGGGGACGCAACAAAGCGGTCTTCGCAGACGGACGCGGCGGTGATGTCTGAAGAGCGGGAAGCAGCGACCAGTTGAGGCGCTGTACTGAATATTCCTTACTATGCAAAGCTTAGAAAAAACCATGAGGGCAAACTCCGAGGGTAGTTCCCGCAGCAAAGCGCCGGTCTTCGTGCTCGGGTGCGGGCGGTCAGGGACGACCCTGCTGTATCACATGCTGCTGTCCTCGGGAAATTTTGCGGTCTATCGCACCGAATCGAATGTCATCAATCTGCTGGAGCCGAGGTTTGGCGATCTCAGCGTAGCTAGAAACAAACGCCGTCTATTAGACGCCTGGTATGAGACTCGCCTTTACACTTTATCGGAATTGGAGAAACCCCCGCTCGAAGAGCGGGTCATGGCGGAGTGCAAGAATGGCGGCGATTTTCTCAGACTCATCATGGAGCAGATGGCCAGCAAACAAGGTGTCGAGCGATGGGCCGATACCACGCCGGAGCACCTGCTGCACTTGCATCGAATCAAAGAAACAATTCCCAACGCATTGATCATTCATATTATTCGCGATGGGCGTGACTCGGCGCTCTCTACGGACAAGCAAGGTTATATTCGCCGCT
>JBAVUV010000352.1:0-2750 GCA_049696955.1 Candidatus Sulfotelmatobacter sp.
ACCTGCGCACGCTGATTCAGAAGCGGCTTCAACCGCCTTCCGACGTCGTCACGAAGCAGGTTGCGAGCGGAGATAAGACGGTTTCTCAGATCTACCTAATTTACGATCAGCGAAACACCGCTGAATCCACTCAGTGGGCGGACTACCTATTTGAGCAAGGACTCGAGGTACTCCATCCTGTATTCGAGGGCGACCAGGCGGAAGTTCGCGAATATCACGAGGAAAACCTGCGCACGTGCGACGCCGCGCTGATTTTGTTCGGCGGGGCGAATGAATGTTGGCTGCGCCGGAAGCTGCGCGAACTGCAGAAGAGCGCGGGCTACGGCCGCACCAAGACAGCACCGGTCGTAGGCGTTGCGCTTATCCCGCCGAAGACTCCGGAGAAAGAGCGCTTTCGGACACACGAGGCTTTGGTAATGCCCCAGTTTGACGGTTTTTCACCTGATCCTCTGCAGCCCTTCCTATCTCGCCTGAGAGCCTGATGGAGACAGGTCAAGGTTGATGCAACTCGAAGCTCTACTTAATCCTTTCCCAGGTCTGCGGCCGTTCGAGGCCGATGAAGATCACCTATTTTTCGGCAGAGAAAAAGAGATTGACGATCTCTTGCAACGCTTACGCTCCAACCGATTTCTGACAGTTGCGGGCACGTCAGGAAGTGGCAAGTCCTCTTTAGTTCGTTCCGGACTCATCCCCGCCCTGCAAAGTGGCTTCATGGTGAAAGCTGGTTCTAGCTGGCGAGTGGCCACCTTCCGGCCCGGCGAGAATCCCATCGGACATCTGGCGGCCTCCTTGGATGCACCCGATGTTTTCGGCACGACCGGAGAGCTTGCTACCACAAACCGTGTGTTGCTGGAGGCAACGCTGCGCCGCAGTAGTCTGGGCTTGGTAGCGGCAGTGCGTCAGGCGGTGCTTCCTCGTTCCGAGAACGTTTTGGTCGTCGTCGATCAATTCGAGGAGTTGTTCCGGTTCCGGCGAAGCGCCGAGATCAAGAACTCGGATGACGAGGCCGTGGCCTTCGTCTCGCTGTTGCTCGAAGCCGCGCAGCAGAATGAGATGCCGATTTACGTCGTGCTGACGATGCGCTCTGACTTTATCGGCGATTGCATAGAGTTCGCGGGTCTTCCCGAAGCCGTGAACGAAGGGCTGTACTTGGTTCCGCGCATGACTCGAGACGAACTCAGATCGGCCATCACTGGCCCGGTGGCTGTGGCGGGCGGAGAAATCGCTCCGCGCCTCCTTCCCAGGTTGCTGAACGAGGTGGCCATTGACCACGATCAGTTGCCGGTGCTGCAGCACGCCTTAATGCGAACTTGGGACCACTGGCGACAGCACCATCTCCCCGGCGATTCGATGGATATTGCCGACTACGAAGCCGTGGGGACGTTGAGCCAGGCCCTGTCCCTGCATGCGGACGAGGCTTATGCGGAGGCTGACTCCGAGCAAAAGTGCCGGATCGTGGAGCGGATGTTTAAGGCGCTCACCGACACCTTCACCGACCACCGTGGCGTTAGGCGCCCGAGCTCGGTTCAGGAGCTTTCTGCTATCTGTGAAGTCCCCGAAGCCGAGTTGATCGAGGTCATAGAGATTTTCAGGAAGCCCGGCCGGAGCTTTCTGATGCCGCCAGTGACCGTGGCGCTTGCCTCCGGGTCCATCATTGACCTGTCGCATGAAAGCTTGATGCGCTGCTGGTCGCGGCTGATCCACTGGGCCGACGAAGAACGCGCTTCCGCGGGCGTTTACGCCCGCCTTTCCCAGGCCGCATTGTGGTTTGCGGAAGGTTCGGCCGGGCTCTGGCGCGACCCGGAACTCGCACTCGGTCTGAAATGGAAGGTACGAAACCAACCCACCAAGGCTTGGGCCGAGCGCTACAACCGCGACTTTGACCGCGCCATGGATTTTCTGGATCGCAGCGCGGAGGAGCGGGAACGCATCGAGTCCGACCGTGAGAGGCAGCGGAAACGCAAGCTTGCGCGGGCGCGATTGGCAGCGGGGGTTTTGGCAATTTTGCTCTGCGCAGCGCTCTTACTGGCTTATTTTGCTTGGAACGAAAGGAGCCGTGCCGAAGCGAATTTGAGACTGGCCATGCATGCCGTGGATGAAAGCTTGTCTTCGGCAGGACGCGAACAGGGACGCGAATCCTCCGACTCACCACAACTCGAGCAGTTTCGCCGCGAACTGCTCGAAAAGGCTGGTGCTTTCTATTCCGGTTATCTGGCGAAACAGGAAGAGAATGACCCGGGGTTTCAGGAGCAAGCCGCTCGACTGCATTCCAAATTAGGTGACATCAATCGTTTGCTCGAAAGGCCCGAAGATGCTGTGGCGCAATACAAGGAAGCCATAGGCGCGCTAGAAAAGCTTCATCAGAATCATCCGCAAGACGCAGCGTATCGCCAGGGACTGGGCTACGCCTACAATTGGCTGGGCGAAACACTCAGATCGTGGGCGGGGGAAACTCCGAACCGTGCAAGCAAACGCTCGGACGCAGAAAGCGCATATAATAGCGCCTTGCGTTTGCAGCAAGAATTGCACAGCGAATTTCCGCAGAGCGCGCAGTATCAGCAGGAATTGGCACGCACCTATTACAATCGCGGCATTCTTCGTTACGACGACGGGAACCGCAGCGCCACCGAGTCAGACTTCCGCGATGCGATTCAACTCCTGGAGCCTTTGCTCGAGAAGAAAACAGTCTCACAGTCCGACGATTCCGCGGATCCTCCATCTCACGACGCGGCTCGAGCCTACAACGACCT
>JBAVUV010000353.1:0-1635 GCA_049696955.1 Candidatus Sulfotelmatobacter sp.
CCGCTCTCCTCTGCCCAAACAAGAACTGCAAGCCTATGTTTCTCCCAGATGCTGAACAACCGCATCCCGAGCAATCCGCGTGGCCTGCTGACGGCGCGCTACGAAGCTTTCTATGCCCAACGTGCAAAGAACAGCGAAGTTTCTCAGTTCGCGATGTGCAGCAGGAGAATGAATATCCGCTAGAGAAACGCCAAAACGTCATTCACATCGCAGTCCGATGTCGAGATAAGAATTGCAATAGTCAATTTGAGCCGAAACCGCGAGACCGGAAGACAAAAGGTCTGATTGAAACAAGGACGTTCCTCCCATTCGACGCGCGAGACAGGGTTAGAGAAGAGGCGCTCCGAATCTTCACGCAATTCGCGCACATAACGGCCCAAGAAATTAAATGCGACAACCGCCATAAGTTAGACCTAAGGCGCTACCAGCCGGAAGCGCACGACGCTGTCGGATACGACGAAGCCTGGAAGTCTCCAGAAAAAGATTTGGAAAAAGCACTCCGGAAGGAGCGATAGTGGCGAGAGGAGATTTTTCGGGTATGTCATGCCCAACAGAGGAATCACTAAAGAGTCGGATGCTCCAAGCCATTCACAGGCAGAACTTAGCACTCGATCCGGGAGTCAATCGCTTTAGAGCCATCGGAGCCAAGAAGATGATACAGGAGCGCGCCGATACAAAGCGCGCCCTTGAACAAGCCGAATATAGTTATAACTCGCATATTGCATCTTGCGAGAAATGCAAGGTGCACTCTCTTCCTGAGTGGCATGTTTCGGAAATGAAGGAGTAACTGCCGATTCTTGGACTGAGGCGCGTGTGCCCAAAATGTGCCTAAACTCGGTGTAACGGAGAGCAAAACCAAGCTAACGGCGCGAATGAATTTCCAGCAATTCCTTACACTTAGTTGCTTGCCCTTGCCCGCCCTAGAGGGGGAAAAGCGGCTACGAACCAGAAGGTCGGGAGTTCGAATCTCTCAGGGCGCACCATTCCTTCGATAATCTGCCGACTCCTCTGCTAGGAAGCCTTTTTCACAGGATGCAGGCGCGAGCGGTGCTCTTCTTTTCTCTGCTCCATGGAAATTACCCGTTGACCCAGGCCGGCGAGTTGGGCCAGTTCCTGCTGGATTTCCTGGAGTCTTTCATGTCTCCGGCCATGGGCAACTTGAGCTTCTGTTTCGGGGCGGGGTTGACGCCGATACTGGGCATTTAATTCCTGAAGGTGAGCAATCTCAGCGCGGAGATTCCTGATTTTTTCACGAAGCACTGCGAGATGATCCATGACAATAGAATAGCGCATTTGAGGCAGTTCTTTAAGCGGTAAGAAATTCTAGTGGCGCGGCTTGGCTTATGCGTTACGCCGGATAAGCGGGAGATTCCTTCGCGCTGCCGCTCAGGGCAGGCTCATCGCTACGCCTGAAAAGCGGCTCCGCTCTGGATGACCAACTCAGGAGGACGCAACTCAGGATGACGCGGCCAGAAGAAGAGCCTGAACCGAGGCATTATTCAAGAAATCCTTTCTGGGTCTCAGAGCGGTGGGCACGATACGAGGAGGGAGTATCATCGTTTGGAATTCATCGTTTGGAATTTGAGGTTTGGAATTCAATGAACCACGAAGGACACGAAGGTTCACTAAGGAAAG
>JBAVUV010000354.1:0-8936 GCA_049696955.1 Candidatus Sulfotelmatobacter sp.
CTTTAACGGTCGCACCTGCACAAGCTCAAGCCGGGACCGCATCCGCTGGCCAGCTTGACTCCTCCAGCGCTTCTACTGAACTCGCAAATCCTCCCGTGATCTCCTCGGCTGAGCCGATGGCGCAAAGGGTCACAGCATATACGCTTCCACCCGAGCTTTACCAAAAGGCGCGAAACCTCAGCAAGATTCATTTCCGCCTCGCACTGATCGGATTCGTCTATGGACTCGTGGTGCTTTGGATCATCCTCCGGTGGAGACTGGCCCCGAAATACCGAAATTGGGCTGAACGGTTTTCGACAAAGCGCTTTCTACAAAGTCTTGTCTACACCCCGCTCCTCTTGTTCACCATAGCTGTGATGGGTTTGCCACTCGAAATCTGTAGCCAGGTCACCGAAAAACAATACGGGATATCCGTGCAAGGTTGGGGTTCATGGAGCTGGGATTGGATCAAGGGCCAACTTATCGTTATTGTGCTCGGAATCTTTCTGATTTGGCTTCTGTACCTCGTCATCCGCAAGAGCCCGCGGCGCTGGTGGTTTTATTTTTGGCTGGTTACCTTACCCATTGGCATTTTCGTCGTCTTCATTGGACCGTGGGTTATCGACCCAATGTTTCACAAGTTCGAGCCCCTGCAACAGAGAGATCCTGCTCTCACCGCAGCCCTCGAAAGAATGGTGCAACGCACGGGGGAGAAGGTCCCTCCGGAACGTATGTTCTGGATGGGGGCAGGAGATAAGACCACGGGGCTGAATGCCTATGTGACGGGAATGGGTGCGTCGAAAAGAATTGTGGTCTGGGACAACACGATTGCAAAAATGAGCACGCCGCAAATCGTCTTTGTCGCCGGGCACGAAATGGGTCATTACGTACTGCGGCACATTCCCAAGGGACTAACATTTTTTGCCGCGCTCCTGCTGCTCTTTTTCTATCTGGGATCTCGCTCGATGGGATGGGTGCTGAATCGCTGGGGCGCGAGCTGGGAGATCCGCGGTCTGGACGATTGGGCTTCTCTACCGGCGCTTTTATTGCTGCTCTCAATATTCTCTTTTGTCGCAAATCCCGTCGCCAGCGCCTTCAGCCGCCATCTCGAGCATCAGGCCGATCAATATGGACTGGAGGTTACGCATAAGCTCACTCCGGATTCCGCGCAAGTAGCGGCGCAGGCTTTTCAGGTTTTAGGTGAAGTGGACCTCTCAGATCCGGATCCAAATCCTTGGGATGTATTCCTGTTTTATTCTCATCCGAGCATAACGGAGCGTATTCGATTCAGCCTAACCTACGATCCGTGGTCGAAGGGAGGACATGGGGAGTTCGTCAAGTAACATGATTGGCGTTGGGCGGCGTACGAAACCATCGTCACTGCACGCCGATGCCAGCGAGCAATCCACCATCGACAAGGTAATCGCCACCGGTGCAGAAGCCTGCCTTGTCTGAGGCCAGAAATGCCGCCAGTTCCGCGACTTCTTCCACGGTTCCGATACGCCCCAGTGGATGCACCGCGCCAAAGCGCGAGAATGCCTCTTCCACCGGCACATCGGGCGAGAAATTTGCCGCCGAACGGGCCAACATTGGCGTGCGGATCGAACCCGGGCTAATCGAATTGACTCGGATGTTGTCGGCGGCATGGTCGAGAGCAAGAGCGCGCGTCAAGCTGTGAATCGCTCCCTTGGACGCGGCGTATGCGGCGACACCTCGCTGGCAGGCATGCCCCTGAACGGATGCGAGATTGATAATCGACCCACCTCCGCGCCTTTTCATCTCCGGGATGCCGAAATGCGACAAGAGATAGATGCTGCCCAGGTTCACCATCATGCACCGATTCCAGGTCGCAAGATCAGTTTGCACGACCGTGCCAAAGGGGTGAATCGCCGCTGCATTGACGATGACGTCGAGTCCACCAAACTGGCTAACCGTTTTCGTGATGGTCGAGCGCACCTGGTCGGGATCGGTTACATCGCAGGCCTCGACCTGGAGACTCAATTTCAGTTTTGCCGCATCCCGAGCCAGTTCCTGGTTTCCTGTTACTTCGATGCCGCAGGCAACCACTTGAGCCCCACCCGCGGAAAAGCGCATTGCGATTGCCCGGCCAATTCCAGTCGTGCCCGTGACCACTGCCACACGTCCTGCAAAATCGTTCATAGAGGTTGAATCCTCACGTCGCGCCCGACGCGTTAATCTGACAGTTCCGGAATTGCACGCCTCAAACCCTGCATCACACCGCGCAACTCCGCAAGACCTTTCAATCTCCCGACTAGCGAGTAGCCGGGATTTACTTTCTTCCCGATGTCATCGGCCAGAAGATGTCCATGGTCGGGACGCATGGGAATTTCACGATCTGCCATTCCCGCCTGACGCCGGCGCGCCTCTCCTTCTAGAAGTATGCGAATCACGCCCACCATATCGGAACTGCCCGCGAGGTGCTCGGCCTCATGAAAAGATCCGTCCGGTTCTCTCGTCACCTGCCGAAGGTGGGCAAAATGGATGCGCGCGCCGAACTCGCGAGCCATGGCCAGCAGGTCGTTATCCGCCCTTGCTCCAAACGAACCAACACAAAACGTCAAACCGTTTGCCGGTGTATCGCAGGCGCTAAAAATCGCCCGCACATCTTCAGCCGTGGAAACGACGCGCGGCAGACCAAACAACGGCCATGGCGGATCATCGGGATGTATGGCGAGGCTGACACCTGCCTCCTGCGCTACCGGGACAACCTCACGCAAGAATGCAATAAGATTGCTACGCAAATCAGCTCCGGTCATTCCCTGATATTCTGCGATCAACCTGCGAATGGTTTCGCGATTGTACGAAGCCTCGGCTCCCGGGAGTCCGGCAATGATTGTGGATTCCAGATCGCTCTTGCGGGCCTCTGACATGGAATTGAAGCGAGACTGCGCCGCACGGATACGTTCCTCTGAATACTCGGCTCCGGCATTTCCACGCTGGAGGATAAACAAGTCGTACGCCGCGAAGTCCACCGCGTCAAAGCGCAGAGCATAGCCGGTGCTGGGCAGACGCCAGCGCAAATCTGTTCTCGTCCAATCGACCACCGGCATGAAGTTGTAGCAGACGACTGGGACGCCGGCCTTGGCGACCGCGGCTAGAGAGTCCTTCCACCCTCCGAGAAAATGTTCGTAAGATCCGGATCGAAGCTTGATCGAATTGTGAATTGGAATGCTTTCCACCACGGACCAGTCGAAACCTGCGGCGGCAATCTCATCTCTCCTCTTCAGCACGTCATGCAAAAGCCATGGTTCGCCACGATAGAACTGGTGCAGCGCGGTGACGATGCCAGTAGCCCCTGCTTGCTTAATGTGATCGAGAGGAACCGGATCATTCGGCCCAAACCATCGCCAGGTTTCCTTCATGTCTTGAGGCCGCCCTTCATCTCCGCCGTAGCATTGTTTAGCGCGTGATGCGCGCCGATTCCCCGCGCATCACCGACTCGACTTCGGAAAGCGTCGCCATGCTAGTATCTCCGGGCGTCGTCATCGCCAGCGCGCCGTGCGCAACCCCGCACCGAACGGCCCATTCAACGCCTTTGCCCGCGAGTACGCCGAAGATCAAGCCCGAGGCGAACGAATCGCCGCCGCCGACGCGGTCCAAGATTTCTACCGCGCGTTGCGGAACATGGATAATTTCTCCTCCACATAATGCGATTGCGCCCCAGTCATTTTTGGTCGCCGTGTGTGCCGTACGCAACGTGGTTGCAATCAGCTTGAGGTTAGGGTAAAGATCGGCGACGCGATGCAGCATGGATTCGTAGCTTGCTATTTGTAGATCGCTAAAGTCGGGGCTCACGCCCTCGACCGCAATCCCCAGAGCCGCTGAAAAATCCTCTTCGTTCCCGAAGAGAACATCGACTTGCGACACCAATTCACGGTTCACGTCCTGCGACTTCGCTTTGCCGCCAATTCCCTTCCATAGAGATTCTCGATAATTCAGATCATAAGAAACCACGGTGCCTGAACTCTTTGCCGCCTGCACGGCGGCTTTCGTCACCAACGCCGACGAGCCAGAGAGCGCAGCGAAAATTCCGCCGGTATGCAGCCAGCGAGAACCCTGTGCCACAAAAATATTTTGCCAATCGAAATCGCTGGGCTGGCTATTGGCGATAGCGGTATGGCCACGGTCCGAACAACCCACCGCAGCGCGCACTCCGAAGCCCCGCTCAGTAAAATTCAACCCGTTGCGCACGGTCCTGCCAATGCCGTCATAAGGCGCCCAGCGGATGAGCGATGTATCGACGCCTCCTTGAAGAATCAGGTCTTCGAGTAATTGGCCAATTTGATTTTTGGCAAATGCAGTCACCACGGCGGTTCGCATACCGAAGCACCGTCGTAACCCGCGAGCAACGTTGTATTCTCCGCCTCCTTCCCAGACGCGAAAGTTTCGCGCCGTGTGGATGCGTTCCTCACCGGGATCGAGCCGAAGCATCACTTCGCCTAAACTGACGCAATCCCACTTGCAGCTTTCCGCCGCTTTTAAATTGATCGGAATCATAGCCCAGCATTCTAGCTGTTTCGAGTGCGGCGTGTTTACTACTAGCGCTGGATGGCGCTAACTTTCATGGGTCTAGCGAAAACAGAGAGCAATCGGCGCAGCGTATAATCGCGCAAAAGATAATCGAGAGTGAAGATTCTAAGGTTAAAGACGGCAGTGGTGGAGGGCAACTTCGATTGGACCTTCGTCCGCATTGAAACCGACGAAGGAATCCGCGCTTTGGGCGAATGTTTTTTTGCACCCGGACTAACGTCCATTCTGCGCTCGCTTGAGCCTTTACTGATCGGAGAAGACGCTCGCGACATTCATCGACTGTTTCGTAAGCTGCATCTTGCCACTTCAGGCGCAGGTTCGGTCGCAGGTATCGTGTATAACGCGATCAGCGGCATCGAAGCGGCGCTGTGGGATGTACTCGGTCAGTGGCTTGACGTGCCGATCTATCGTTTGCTGGGTGGAAAGTTTCGCGATCGAGTTCGAATCTATGCCGATTGCCACGGCAGTGAAGGACTCGAAAGCATGGACGAAGTCTTGCGGTCCCGTGCAGCATCATGGGAGCCACAAGGATCCGCTCACGCCGCACGAGATTACTTTGGAGAGCCCGGCGAGGAATTGCCTGCTTCTCCGGACGACTATCGTCGCCAGGCCCTCAAGAAAAGAGCAGAGGGATTTACCGCTCTGAAGTTCGACCTGGATGTGCCCGGCACCGGAGGCTACGACGCTCACAATCGCGTGCTGAACAATCGCGCCATCGATCACATGGTAAGTTTGATCGGCGCGGTTTACGACGCGGTGGGAAGTGATACTGATATTGCGGTGGATTGCCATTGGCGTTATAACGCCAGCGACGTAGTGAAAGTGGCGCGCGAACTAGAACCCTTTCGGCTCCTATGGCTCGAAGATCCAGTTCCGCCCAACAATACCGCCGCGCTGAAGGAAGTGAGTTCGAAGGTGCGTATACCAATCGCTACCGGCGAAAATCTTTTTCTCTTTGAAGGATTTCAGGAAATCATCGCGCAGCACGCGCTCAACATTGTCACTCCAGATCTGCAGAAAGTTGGAGGTTTAGCCGTCGCGCAAAGCATCGCGCAGTTTGCCGACGTACATAGTATGCCGGTCGCTCCGCACAACATCAGCAGCCCGATTGGCACGCTGGCTTCAGCTCACTTCTGTGCCGCGATTCCGAACTTTCTCGCGCTCGAATTTCATGCTTCAGACGTGCCCTTCTGGAACGATCTGGTAGAAGGACTGCCAACGCCCGTGATTCAGAAGGGTTTCATTTCCGTGCCGGAGAAACCCGGCCTCGGAGTCACATTAAATGAAGATGTCGCCCGACGTTATGCCCGCAAGGGCGAGCCCTTTTTTGCATAGGCGGGCGCGAGGTGTTCGAGAATTTATGTCCATGGCAAAGATAGAAATCTTGCGAACAATTATCGACTCAGGCCTGGTCGCGGTAATCCGCGCCGAGGACCCTACTCAAGCAGCTCGTATCGCGGACGCCTGCGCTCTAGGAGGCATTGCTGCCCTCGAAATCACATTCACGGTTCCAGGAGCGGCCGGAGTGATCGAGCATCTTGCAAAAAAATGTTCCAAAGAGATTTTGCTGGGAGCGGGTACGGTTCTCGATCCGGAAACCGCGCGCATTGCGATTCTCGCCGGAGCACATTTCGTGGTCAGCCCTGCAGTGAATGCCGAAACCGCGCGTCTCTGCAATCGTTATCAAGTGCCCTATATGCCGGGTGCTGCAACCATCGGCGAAGTAATCGAAGCCATGGAGTGCGGCGCTGACATTGTGAAGGTCTTCCCCGGCGAAATCCTCGGGCCGGCGTTCGTCAAGGCCGTGAAGGGACCTCTGCCTCAAGCGCAACTCATGCCCACCGGAGGCGTCAGCCTGGAGAATGTCGCCCAATGGATTAAGGCCGGTTCGGTTGCCATCGGAGTTGGAGGAAATCTGACTGCTTCCGCAAAGAGTGGCGATTTCGACTCCATCACACGACTCGCGAAGCAGTTCGTGGAAAAAATCAAAGAGGCGCGCGGCCAATGAGCACGACGAGGTTATGGAACTCCGATGACGAGCTTTTTGCCATCGTGCAGCGCGAGCTGTTTACGTGCGTCGTGGGCGACGTGATGGACAAACTGGATCTTCAGCATCAGTTTCTCCCGCCGCAGATTCAACCTCTTCGTCGGGATATGGTTGTGATCGGGCGCGCCATGCCAGTCCTGGCGGTCGACGTATTTGCTGAAAGGATTTCCGGCAGCGCAAACAAGCTGATGGACAAGCCGTTTGGCTTGATGCTGGAAGCGCTCGACGACCTCCGCGCAAATGAAATTTACGTGAACACCGGCGCCTCGCCGCGAAACGCATTGTGGGGAGAACTGATGAGTACGCGCGCCCGCAAACTGGGCAGCCGGGGAGCGGTACTGAATGGATACGTGAGAGATACCAGGGCCATTCTGAATATGAGTTTCCCGACGTTCGGTTTCGGTTCGTACGGGCAAGACTCCGCGCCGCGTTACAAAGTCGTCGACTTCCGGATTCCGATCGAGATTGGATCGGTGCGCGTCCGTCCGGGAGATATTCTGTTTGGTGACATCGATGGAGTGCTGCTGGTTCCTGCCGAAGCTGAGGCTGAAGTGTTCACGCGCGCGCTCGAAAAAGCTCGCGGCGAAAAGCTGGTGCGGAAGGCCATTGAAGAAGGCAGCAGCGCGGTGGAAGCCTTCGAGAAGTATGGAATCATGTGACGAATGGAAAAAGTGACTGCAAGGCCGGCATCTCGCCGGCAACAGGTACAGAGTTTTCTTCAGCAAAATAGTTTGGGAGCTTGGGTTGCGTGGCGACCCGACGAACTCCTGATGCTGTCCGGTCATTTTCCTTTTTGGGGCGCATCGTTGCTGATTTATTTTGCTGACGCCGAGCCCTTGCTATTCGTTCCTCAGATCGAACCGCGCGATCATATTCCCGATTGGTTGCGGGTAAGAGAATATCCCTGGGGCGATCTCAAATGCTCCGATCCATATTCGGTGCTAGTGTCGGCCGTTGCTGATGAGGTCGGCAAAGCACACCTCGATGCTGAACGGGTAGGGATGAATCCTGGCGCGTCTCGAAGTTCGCTGCCGATTCAAGCGGCCGAGCAGATTCCTATCCCCGAAGATTTTGCGAAACAGCTCTCAGTGCTAGCCGCAAAGCCAGATGCTCAGCGTCAAAAGGCTTTTGCAGATCTTTATTTAAGAAAAACTACGGAAGAGATCCAAGCAATCCGTTTGGCAAACCAGGTCGCGAACATCGGCCTGAATGCATTCTTCGGAAATCTAAACGCAGGAACTTCGGAGGCAGAAATTGGGGCGGCGGTTGAGTCAGCGATTTATCGGCAGATTGGCCGGGATGGAATATTTCATTCTCGCGCCTGGGCGATGGTGCAATCTGGCCCCAACAGTGCCAATGCGGGGCAATTCAATCGCTCGACCGGACGACGCCTGCAGGATGGCGACTTGGTCTTGATCGAACTCGCGACCTGCGTGAATGGCTACTGGAGCGACCTTACGCGCACCGGCGCAGTCGGCTCCCCGCAGGCTGAGGCGGCGGAAATACTGACTCTTGCCGAAGCCGCGCAACAGGCCGCGATCGATGGCGTGCACGCTGGTGTTTCGGCTGGTGACGTCGACGCGTTGGCCAGGGACAAGATCGCAGCGCAAGGACTCGCGTTTTTCTTCACCCACCACACCGGTCACCACGTTGGCTTCCGCTATCACGATCCCGGATTTCTGATCGCTCCGGGAGTAAGCGCGAAGCTTGAATCAGGTATGGTGATTACGATCGAGCCTGGAGTTTATGTTTCCCAACGTGGCGCTGGCGCGCGGATCGAGGATAATGTGCTGGTCACCGAAACAGGTTATGAAGTGCTTTCCAGAGTGGAAACGGGCCAGTCTAAATGATCAGCATTGATCTCTCAGGCAAGACAATTCTGATCACCGGGGCATTGGGCGCGATCGCTGAGCACATGGTCCAAAGGCTCGTCGAAAGCGGCGCAACGCTGGTGCTGACGGACATCAAAACGGCAGATCAAGCTGAAGCGATGCTGCATGAATGGAAAATCCCATCTTCATCGCACCTTTATTTCGCCGCTGATATCACCGACTCCAGCCAGGTGGATCGGGTCGTAAGCGCGGCCTTTGAAAAGTTCCCGAACATGGATACGGTCATCGGCCATGCTGGCGGCTGCGGACTGCATCCCTTCGCCAGTACGTCGGAAGCCGAATACGAACGCATCTTCCGCTTCAATTATTTTGCGCAGACCTATCTGGCAAGGTCCGTGCTCGCCCACTGGATGAAACAGAAGATTGCAGGTCATCTGATCTTTACATCTTCTTATGTGGCTCGAATGCCGCACACGCAGATCCCTTCGTACTCTTCCGCAAAAGCGGCTCTGGAAAACTTCGCGCGA
>JBAVUV010000355.1:0-3729 GCA_049696955.1 Candidatus Sulfotelmatobacter sp.
GAAAAAAGGGTTTTGCCAGATAGTCATCGGCAGCATCCTGCGGAGATAGACGCTCATCGATATCCGCGCGGCTCGCCATCAACACCGCGGAAAAATTCGCCGTCGCCGGACGGCTCTTCAACTTCTCAACCAACTGCTTGCCATCCATTCCCGGCATGCGGTAATCGCAAACGACAAGGTCTGGCGGATCGTCAACAGCTTTCAGCAACGCGTCCGCCGAATCGCCCGCCGAGACCACTCGCGCAAACGAAGCGAGCGCGTGCTCCAGCATCCCCAATACCATTGGGTTGTCATCGACCAGAAGCAGCTTGACGTCATTCGCCATCTGAGTTGGCCCGATCTGACTTTTTGAGGTCCGACTTAAGGTCCCGCTTCACCCGCTTATATTCCCCGCTCTTGCCGCCACTCTTCCGTTGCAGCACAATCTCCCGAATCTCGATCCCTTTATCGAGACTTTTTGTCATGTCGTATACCGTCAAGGCGGCGACGCTGGCAGCGACCAACGCTTCCATCTCGACCCCGGTTTCGGCCGTCGTGACCGCTTTCGTGCTGATCGCGACGCCATTCTCGCACAGCGTCATCTCCACATCAACGAGCGAGAGGGGCAGAGGATGGCACATGGGAATTAATTCGGCCGTTCGCTTCGCGGCCATGATTCCGGCGATGCGGGCCACTTCGAGTGGATTGCCTTTGGGATTTTGCGGCAGAGCTCTCAACACTTCCGGTTTGATGAGGACGAACGCACTCGCCTCCGCCTCGCGCCTGGTCGCACTTTTTTCGGAGACATCGACCATGCGGGCGCGCCCCGAGTCGTCGTAGTGGGAGAGCTTCTTCGCCATGCGAAACTTCTATCTTACATGGGAGGCGGCCTGGAGGCAGTTGAGCTCCATGCAAGACGTAGCAAGCCAGGTCTCTACCGGAGCATGACTGCTACCCATTCGCCTGCGAGGATGTGCTCGCGATCCGGCGGAATCACGAGAAGGCAATTCGAGCGGGAGCGGGCGGCGATGTCGCCTGATCCCTGCCAGGAAACTAATTCCGCCTGAGAATTGTCATACTGGCCGGAAAGAATAGCGGGAAGGAATCTTGTCAAGCCGGACTTGACGCGGATTTCAGATTTCAAACGAGTATGCAGGAATGTAAGCGGACGTGGAGACACTCCGGCCAGCGCTTCGAGCACCGGGCGGGCAAACAGTTCGAAAGTGACCATCGTTGAAACCGGATTGCCGGGAAGGCCGAAGAAATATTTGTGCGGAGGCAGCGCTGAAGCTCCTGCGCGAGCAGGAACGCTCGCGCTACAAGGGACGCGACCGAAGACCACGGGACGGCCGGGTTGAATTTTTGCTCCCGTGAAAAAGAACTCGGCGTCCATTTGCGCGAGCACCTGCTCGACCAGATCGTAGCGGCCCATGGAAACGCCGCCAGTCATGAGGAGCAAATCTGCTTGCAAGCCTTGCTCCATCAATTGACGCAACCCCTGCGGCTCGTCGGGAGCAATCGGCAGCAGTACAGGTTCACCGCCCGCATGCTGAATCTGCGCGGCCAGCGAATAGCTGTTGGAGTTTCGAATCTGCGTGGGGCCGATTTTCGCATCATCGACCTCGACGATTTCGTCGCCTGTGGTAAGCACCGCTACGCGCGGTCGAACAAAAACCTGCAGCCGTGATTTTCCGACTGAGGCGGCAAGCGCAATGGCAGCTTCGTTGAGCCGTGTTCCGGGATTCAGCAGGAGGCTGCCAGATCCGGCCTCGGCTCCTCGGGCGACGATGTTCTCTCCCCCCGTGATTCCCTTTGTGATTGTGACGCATTCGTTCTGCAGTGATGTGTACTCGACCATCATTACGGCGTCGGCACCCGGCGGTACGGGAGCACCGGTCATGATGGAAAATGCCTCGCCTTGATTCAGAGCGGGCGATGCATTCGCGGGCTGCGGGCCCGCTTTAATCTCTCCCATGACTGTTAGCTGGGCCGGAAGCTGCACCAGATCGGCGGAGCGCACCGCGTAACCATCGCGAGTGGATCGCGCAAAAGGGGGGATATCGCGATCGGCACTGATGGGCTCGGCGAGTATTCTTCCCGCCGCGTGGAGCAGGTCGACGCTTTCGTGAGCACCGGCGGATAGGTGCGATGCATGATCTTCGACCACGCGGCGTGCATCTTCAAAGCTTAGGACGAGAGAGTGGGTGGGCGATGCGGCCATGCAGAGATGATAGTAGAACGCGGGAGACGTTGGAGATCAAGCTTTGAGAGCAGGATGCGGGCAAGAAATCCGAAAGCGGCCAAAAAATCTAGTCACTCTCTCAGCGTACCAATTCCTGCCCCAGCACCGTGGCGTTGCTGGCGAAGGACAGTCCGGTTTCGAGATCGATGACGCGGTCGCGCACCAACTGGGCGATTTCGCCGTCGAAGTGCTGCATACCCTCGCTAGTTCCAGATTTCATGGCATCGAGCAAGGTTTTGCCCTCGCGCTCACCCTTTTCCACGCACTCTCGCGTGCGCGCATTTGCTTTCAGGATTTCGGCGATCGGGACTCGTCCGCTGCGATCGGTTTTCGGAAGCAGGCGCTGGCAGATGATGTAGCGGAAAGTCTTGGCAAAGCGCTCCCGCACCTTCGCTTGTTCATCCGGCGAGAAAGAACTGACGATGCGCTCCACCGTCTTGGTCGCGTCCATGGTATTGAGACTGGAGAAAACGAGATGACCCGTCTCCGCCGCTTCAAGGACGATCTCAATCGTTTCGCGGTCGCGCATTTCTCCAACCAGAATTACTTTTGGCGCCTGGCGCAGCGCGGAGCGCAACGCATGCGCGAAGCTGGGAGTATCGCTGTGAAGTTCGCGCTGATGAATGGTGGAGCACTTGTGGTTGTGCAGAAATTCGATGGGATCCTCAATGGTAATGATGTGGTAATACTTTTCCCGATTGATGCAATCGAGAAGTACGGCAAGAGTGGATGATTTGCCGGAGCCGGCTGGTCCGGCGACGAGTACGATGCCGTCGCGCAGTTTGGTAACGTCAGCCAGGTGGGCCGGCAATCCAAGCGTGGCCAAATCCGGGATGAGCGTGGAAATAACTCGCATCACAATCGCGCAACTGCCTCGTTGGATGAAGATGTTCACGCGAAAGCGCGCTACGCCGGGCAAACCGTAAGATATGTCGCACGATCCATGTTCACGCAAGGTTGCAACTGCTTGTTTATTGTCGCCAATCAGATCGGCGGCGATGTGGCGGGTGTCATCTGGAGTGAGATTTGAAAGACCCGGCACCTGCACCGGAATGAGCTGGCCATAAACCTGGACTTGGGGCGGCCGTCCGGGAGAGAAAATCAGGTCGCTGATTTTTTCGGCGGCGCGCAACATGGCAGCAAGCAAATCCGGAGTCGCGACCTTCCCACCGCCGGAATAGCCTTCCAGGGAAACCGACATTGCTGAAGTGCCAGGCGCTGCCATTCCATCCTCAAAAAATGAATTTAGGGATTGCACGCACCACAGAAGGGGGAACCACCAACCGAAATCGACTTGATGTATCTAATCTACATGGCTCTCGGCAGAAGCGTAAGGCCACGAAGTACATAGCCCTTGGTAATGTCGAAGGCGCAAAGGCGAAAAAGGGCGGCTGGTTAGGCCGCCCCAACAGGTTTACGGGCAGGGGTCTAGTTTGATTTCTTCGCTGGCGCTTTCTTCTTGCCGTAGTTAGTTTCCACCGGGGCGCCGATAGTGGCCAGCATCTGCT
>JBAVUV010000356.1:0-10744 GCA_049696955.1 Candidatus Sulfotelmatobacter sp.
GCCTACGCCTCCGGTGGCATAGAGGCGTCTTCATCCGCGATAGGAGATTTGAATGGCGACGGTTTGGCCGACCTGGTGGTGGCAAATGAGTGCGCAGGCATTTCCAGTTGCGGTGGCACCGTTGCAGTTTTATTGAGCAATGGTAATGGGAGTTTTCAGGCACCCGTGAGCTACAGCACAATCGGGGCGGACGCGTCCTCGGTCGCGCTTGCAGATGTGAATGGCTATGGTCATCTCGATATATTGGTGGCGAATCAGTGCGCGAGCACTAGCAATTGTAGTTCTAGCAACGCAGTAGTACTTCTTGGCAACGGTGACGGCACCTTCCAGCCTGCAGTTTCTTACGGAGTGGCTGGAACTAATGCCTTTTCAATCGTAGCGGCCGACCTAAACGGAGACGGCAAGCTTGACCTCGTGGTGTCGGAGCAGTGCTCCAGCAGCAATAATTGTAATGCCGGTTCGGTGGCTGTGCTGCTGGGTAACGGCGATGGCACGTTCCAGTCTTCGGTCGCCTACAACTCAGGAGGGGTCTATGCTTTCGGGGTCGCCGTGGCGGACCTGAATGGCGATGGCCATCCCGACCTGGTGGTGTCCAATTATTGTTCCTCAAATTCGAATTGTACTTATGGGGCTGTCGACGTCCTGTTAGGCAATGGTGACGGAACTTTCCAGGCGCCTGTTTCTTATAACAGCGGCGGTTTTTACTCCATATCCGTAACAGTGGCCGACCTCAATGGAAATGGGAAGGCTGACCTGGTCGTGACCAGCCTGTGCAACAACAATAGCAATTGCGATCTGGGCAGCGTGGGCGTGCTGCTCGGAAACGGGGATGGCACATTTCAGACCGCTACCAATTACTCAGCGGGCGGGCGAAGCACTTATTCGGCAGCCGTGGCAGATGTAAACGGCGATGGCAAATTGGATGTGATCGTCGCTGACGAGTGTGATTACAGCAACGACTGCGGCAACGGAGTCGTTGCTGTGGTTTTGGGTAACGGCGATGGCACGCTTCAGGCGCCGTTAACGTACAACTCGGGCGGGATGAACCTCGCTTCGCTGCTGGTTAAAGATGTGAATGGAGACGGCAAGCTCGACATTCTGGCAACCAATGGGTGCATCGACAACTCCTGCAGCAGTGGTTCGATAGGGGTCCTCTTTGGCAACGGAAATGGAACCTTCCAGGCTCCGATCTCTTACAACCCAGGCGGCTCAGGTTCTTTCTCGATGGCTATGGCAGATGTGAATGGGGATGGCAAGCTCGACCTGCTCGTCGCCAACACATGCCTGACTAACTCAAACTGCAATAACGGAACCGTGGGAGTGCTCTTCGGCAACGGTGACGGGACGTTTCAGCCTCCGGTGGCTTACGGGTCCGGTGGCTCGGAGACCTTTTCTGTAGCTCTGGCCGATATCAATGGGGATGGCAAACCCGACCTGTTGGTAGCGAACGCGTGTAGCGACAACACCTGCAGTAATAACGGTAGCGTCGGAGTGTTGCTGGGTAACGGCGACGGGACTTTTCAGGCGGCGACCGCTTACGGCTCGGCTGGACTATACGCTGACGCGATAGCGGTGGGAGATATAAACGGTGACGGCAAGCCTGACCTGGTAGTGACCAATGAGTGTAACGGGAATAGTTGCACTAACGGAACGTACGGGATCCTGTTAGGCAATGGCGATGGAACGTTTCAATCCGCAGTCTCCTACAATTCTGGTGGCGTGACCGCGACTTCAGTCGCACTTGCGGACGTAAATGGCGATGGCAAGCTTGACCTGTTGTTGACCAACCAGTGTTCTGACAGTAACTGCACCACTGGCCAGCTCGCTGTGCTATTAGGCAATGGTGACGGAACCTTCCAGGCGCCAGTCACTTATAGCACGTCCGGGTTATACGCTGGTACGTTAACGGTTGCAGACATCAACGGGGACGGCAAGCTCGACCTGCTCGTGACCGACCAGTGCGAATCCAGCTCGATCTGTAACACTGGCTTTCTGGCAGTTTTCTTGGGTAACGGTGACGGGACTTTCCAGACGCCTCTCACGATCGCAGTGCCTTCACCGCAATCTATCTCTCAACTTATGCTGGCGGATTTCAACGGGGATGGATATTTGGATATTGCCTCCGGTGCAGGAAATTTTCTGTTGCTGGGCAACGGTGACGGAACATTCCAACCGTTCCAGCACCTCGGAGCCGGCGGACAAGGAATTGCGGCCGGAGATTTCAATGGCGACGGCAAGCCCGATGTGGCGGCCGGTGGCCTCACCATATTGCTTAACGTGGCTTCGGCCTTCAAGTACTCGTCGATCACAGCACTTACTGCATCGGCCAATCCTGCGAATGGCCCCGTTGACTTTACCGCCACGGTTTCCCCGTCGTTCAACGCCGGCTCCGTGAGTGGAAGCGTCACCTTTTACGACGGCCTGACTTCCCTGGGCAGCGTCGCGGTCGGCAGCAACGGACAGGCTGTGCTCAGCAGTGTAGGCCTGACTCTCGGCGCACATTCCATCACTGCGGTTTACAGCGGAGGTACAACCTACCTGGCCAGCACGTCACCGGCGCTGAATGAAACCGAAAATCAGTGGGCCACGACCGCAACTCTGTCGTCTTCGCAGAATCCTTCTGCCTTCAATCAATCGGTTACATTCACGGCCACAGTGACGCCAAATGGTGGAGCGGCGCTCACCGGAACCGTCGCATTTATCGACGGAAGCACGACGCTGGCAACGGTTCCATTGAGTAACGGATCAGCAACTTACACTACCGCTACGCTCTCGATGGGAACGCATTCGATTACCGTTTCCTACGGAGGCGCTTCGATCGACAGCGCCAGTTCTTCGGTGCTGAGCCAGATCGTGCAAAAGGCAAGCACCACCACCGCGCTGACCAACAGTTCGCAATCGGGTAGCCTCATCCTGAGCGCTACTGTAAGTCAGGCATCCGCAGGTACTCCCACGGGTACTGTCATGTTTATGGACGGCGCCACTTCGCTTGGAAGTTCCTCGTTGAATGGAAGCGGCGGCGCAACACTTTCCACTTCGTCGCTCTCGGCGGGCGTCCACAATATCACCGCGGTCTATAGCGGAGACAGCGACTTCGGCACCAGCACATCGAGCCCGATGGCGGTCTCTGCGGACTTCGTACTTTCGGCCTCCACGGCGTCGCCCGCTTCGGTCACCCCTGGCCAGCCGTCAACGTCCACCATCACGATCACTCCGAAGAATGGCTTCAATCCAACAGGAGTGGCCTTCACTTGCAGCGTCGCTCCCGCATCGAATCCGTCGGCGGCTTGTTCGTTGGGCACGCTATCGGTGGCGAATGATATTGGCAGCGCCACGCTTACTGTAACTCCGGCCGCGAGCGCGTCTGCGCAACTCTCTTCTCCCGCGGGGCATAGTTCGCGTGCCATGCTCATATTCGCGCTGTTGATTCCAGGAATGCTGTTTGGCACCGTGGGAATCGTCAAGCAAGACCGCAGCAAGTTGCTGGGCTGGCTGCTTGCCTTCGCTGTTCTCGGCGCTTGCCTCTTGCAGGGCGCTTGCGGCAGCTCAGGAAGTGCAAAGAACACCGCGACGGACGGCGGTACGCCAGCGGGCTTGTACACGGTAACCGTTACTGGCAGTGCCAATGGAACACAGCACACCACTACAGTATCGGTCACAGTGAATTAGGGCGGGTTCAAAGCGGAGACAATTCGTTACGAGGACGCCTTAATCGTAAATATTACGCGTTGGCTCTTTCAATTGGATCCTTTCAATTGGATCCTGGGGGCTTTGGATTGATCCACGGCCCATCGCTCGCGATGAGTTGTTGAGCCTCATCGGGCCCCCAGGTTCCCGGATCATATTGATAGAACGGCGTCACGTTACCGAGAATCGGTTCCACGGCCCGCCATTGCGCTTCCACGAGGTCCTGGCGGGCAAAGAGTTCACTCTGCCCCCGCATGGCATCGCCCAGCAGGCGTTCGTACGGAGGCATATCGTCCGCGGCTTGCTCGGTGAGACTGAGTTCTACATCAGTGCCCGTCATGCGCTCGCCCGGAGTCTTCACTCGCACCCCCATGCCAATGGCAATATCGGGACTGACGCGCATACGCAGGTGCGCCGAGGAGGCAGGTACGATTTCGCCAAAGGTCTCGATCGGCGGCCGTTTGAATTCAACCACAATCTCCGTTGCGGTTACTGGCATCATCTTGCCGGCGCGAATGTAGACAGGAACGCCCGCCCAGCGCCAGGTTTCAATGAATAGTTTGAGAGCTACGAATGTTTCCACCGTGGAAGCCGTATTCACGCCCGGCACCGAACGGTAACCTTTGTATTGGCCGCGCACCACGTCAGCCGGAACAATCGGCCGAACGGCCTTCAACAACGCGGCTTTTTGATCACGGAACGCCTCATGCTCTTCGCCGGTCGGCGGATCCATAGTAAGGATCGTCACGATCTGCAGCAGGTGATTCTGCACTACATCACGAATCGCACCTGCCTCGTCATAGAACTTGCCGCGATCTTCGACCCCGAACTTCTCCGCCATGGTGATCTGAATACTGCGAACGTAGGTGCGATTCCAGATCGGCTCGAACATTGGGTTGGCAAAGCGAGTGTAGAGAATGTTCTGCACCGGTTCTTTCCCCAGAAAGTGATCGATTCGAAAGATTCGTTCCTCGGGGAAATAGCGGTGCAGAATGCGATCGAGTTCCTGAGCCGAAGCCAGATCATGCCCAAACGGCTTCTCCACTACGACGCGGGCATTCTCGGAGCAACCTGATTTAGCGAGTCCCTCGGCGACAGTACCGAATAAACTCGGTGGAATCGCCAGGTAGTGCAGCGGCTGTTTCGCCGCTCCTAACTGCTTGCGGAGTTCTATAAACGTGTTCGGGTCGTTGTAATCGCCGTCCACATACCGCAAGAGACCCATCAACTTGCCAAAAGCATCCTGATCGAGACCCCCGTTCTTCTCCAGGCTGTCCTTGGCCCGGGCTTTGAGTTGATCAAGATTCCAGCCTGCTTTGGCCACGCCGATGATCGGCAGATTGAGGCCTTGATCGCGGATCAGCCCTTGCAGAGACGGAAAAATCTGCTTATGCGCGAGGTCGCCGGTGGCGCCGAAAAATACAAAAGCGTCAGACTGGAAATCCGGCATCAGGCTGCCTCCGGCTTTTCGGCGGCTTTTTCTTTGTGGCCGCCAAATTCGTAGCGCATCGCCGAAAGCAGCTTGGCGGCATATTCTTCATTGCCGCGCGAAGCGAAGCGAGAGAAGAGCGCCGCGCTGATTACCGGCGATGGAATGCCTTCGTCGACCGCCGCCTGCACCGTCCACCGTCCTTCTCCGGAATCCGACACTCTTCCCGCGAAGTTTGAGAGGTCGGGATTCTCGCGCAAAGCGGCGGCAGTCAGATCCAGCAGCCATGAACCGATTACGCTGCCGCGCCGCCATACTTCTGCGACCTCAGGCATGTTCATGTCGTACTGATAGAGTTCGGGATGGCGCAGCGGCGTGGTCTCGGCGTCGTCCTCGCGCTTCTCCTTACCGATGTTGGCATTCTTGATGATATTCAGTCCCTCGGCCAGCGCAGCCATCATGCCGTATTCGATGCCGTTGTGGACCATCTTGACGAAGTGTCCCGCTCCGTTCGTGCCGCAGCGCAGGTAGCCGTTTTCTGACGTCGAAGGCTCACCTGTTCGTCCCGGAGTCCGCGCCGCGGAGCCGAGACCGGGGGCCAATGATTTAAAGATCGGATCGAGATGACTCACAGTCGCTTCGTCGCCGCCAATCATCAGACAGTATCCGCGGTCCAGTCCCCACACGCCGCCGCTGGTTCCGCAATCAACATAGTGAATTCCCTTCTTTTTCAACTGTTCGGCCCGGCGAATATCGTCGTGGTAGTAAGAGTTGCCACCATCGATCACAATGTCGCCCGGTTCGAGAACCGGAACCAGTGAGGCCAGCACCGAATCGACAGCCGCCGCCGGAACCATCAACCAAACCGCGCGTGGCTTATTCAGTTTCTTTGCGAAATCATCGAAACTCGCAGACGACTGAGCGCCTTTCTCAACCAGTTCCTGCGCGGCCTGCGGACGCCTTGCATATGCCACGCACTGATGACCAGCTTTCAAAAGCCGCTGCACCATATTCGAACCCATTCGACCCAGACCAATCATTCCGAGTTGCATTTGCTTTCCTCCTTAACAAAGACTTCATTCGTTTCGCCACTATCCGGTTTCCGTGAATCTAAACAATGTTACCTCTTTGTCCCTTGCTCCAGTTTTAAGAGCAGGGGTTGCATCTCGGAAACCACAGTGGCATTTCCTTTCGCCAAATCGGCTGTGATCTGATCTCGCAACCCCAGAATCTCTCGCAGCACATCGCGCAAGGCCGCATCTTTTGTGCTGTTCGCAAGGCGCTGAGTCTGATCGAAGAATCGGCTGGCATCATCTCCGGAGGTTCCGTAATTCCTTTGCATGGCCTCTAGATACATAAGCGTAGCCTCATCTCGCAGCTGACATGTTTCAAGCTGGGTGGTCGAGGTTGCCACTTCTTGCTCGAACCGGCGTGCTCGCAAATATTCCGGAACGAACCCCACGAGAAAACCTACAACGAGCAGACATAACCAAAGAACGATGTTATTTCGCATCAGTCGCCCTCGCTTTGCACTTCACCTCGTCGAAATCCGCTGTTACCAGAGACAATACCACCGATGAACCTGCTCTGTATTCTGTCGTTCTTCTCAACAAAACGAACTGCTTTCGGGGCCAGTGGGCCGCGGATGCACCAGCATTATGGGATGTAGGCAGCGTTCAACTCAACCGCTTTGCTGGACCGGCGGAGTAGTTCTAGCTCTCCTTCGGCCCGATGGCGCAGCCATGCCACGCTTCCAACCTATCGATCAGACTCAGCTGAAAATGCAATTATGATCCGCGCCAAAACTGAAAATTCAGCTTGAACATTGCCGTCTTCGAGTTGCACAATAGCGGCCCAATGGCGCTTCAGGTTCACCCCGCTTGTGATCCTGGGCTCTAATGTTGCCGGTAAAGCCTTGTGTGCAAGGAGACTCCCCATGCGTGCAACTCACGCACCGCGCATTTCTTGTGCCGTCACTCGGTTCGCCCCGTGCGGAATATTCACTTTCGTCCTGGTTTTGGTGCTGGCGCTTCTGAGCGCAAACTTGCTGGTTGCGCAGCAGGCCACAGCGGTACTCACCGGCTCCGTCAAAGATGCAAGCGGGGCTGTGATCGTGGGGGCGAAGGTGACGCTCAGAAATACACAAACGAACGCGGTGCGCAACGCGACCACTGACAAAGACGGTGGCTACCTGTTCAATCTCGTCTCGATTGGCACTTATGATTTGAAAATCGAAGAGGCGGGATTCGACACCTATATTCGTAAAGGAATTACGCTCGAAATCAACCAAAACGCGCGCCTGGACGTTGCCTTGCGTATTGGCAAGGCCAGCCAGGTTGTCGAGGTTGCAGGAGACCTAACCCAAGTTGATACCGTAAGCGCAACTCTGGGTCAAGTCGAGACCACGGAACGGATTCAAAACCTGCCGCTGGCGTCACGCGACACTATGCAATTAGGCCTGCTACAGGCGGGCGTATTCGCTCCTGATCAGGACGATGGCTCGGGCAATCCGTTTTCCGTGAGCGGACAACGCTCTGAATCTGAAACATTTCTCATCGATGGCGCCGATAACAACGACTTCCTCGGAAACAATATGGTCGTTGACCCCAACCCCGATGCCGTAGCTGAGTTCAAAATTTTAACCAACAACTACGAAGCCGAGTATGGACGCACCTCGGGCGGAATCGTGAATCAAGTGATCAAGTCAGGTACAAACGCCGTGCACGGCGATCTGTTTGACTACTTTCGCAATACTGCTCTCGATGCCAGCGATTATTTCTTGCAACAGGCTCCGATCTTCAAATACAACATCTTCGGTGGAACGATCGGCTTTCCGATCGTAAAGAACAAAATGTTCTTATTTGCTTCCTATCAAGGAGCGCGGCGCAGGGAAGGACAGAACCCCGGGGTGCTTACAGTTTTGACCCCGGCTGAGAGAAATGGTGATTTCAGCGACCTGTACACGGGAGTCATTGATCCGAACACGGGTTATGATACGGGCCAACTCACCGATCCGACGACCGGCGGTCCCTTCATGTGCGGCGCTAACGTGTGCAACCAGGTGCCGGTCGATACAGTAATGAAAAACTACATGAACGCTTATCTTCCCTTGCCGAACTATGGGACGAACGGTTATGTGGAAGATCCCGTTGCCAGCTTGCAGGAAGATCAGTTTATTTTCCGTTACGATTACAACATCTCCAGCAAAGATACCTTCTCCGCGTTTTACATCTTCGACGATCAGCCGCAGAATTTTCCGTTTGAAGTTTTGAAAGGCGCATCCACCGGCGGTGATGTGCCGACCGGTTCGGGTTTTACGAACAGCCAGCGATTTCAAACTGCGTCGCTGAGTTGGACTCGTACCCTCTCCCCCACCATGTTGAACGAGTTGCGATTCTCCACCAATCGTTCGGCAACCTTGGATGCGGTTCCGACAGATAAGACCCCGCCATCGGCTCTGGGATTTACAACGGTGGTTCCGGACGATCCGAATGGCGCTGCACCCCCATTAGTTACAGTCTCGGGCGCGTTCAACCTGGGCCCTTCGCCGCAAGGTCCCACCAAAGACCATGACGTAACATTTCAATATCAAGACACCTTTTCCTGGACCCGTGGCAAACATGCGCTCAAGTTCGGCGCGGACATTCGCTGGGCGCAAAGCAATTTCCACTACGACTTTTACAACAACGGGTCGTTCGATTACGGAACCTACTACACGAACACGGGCAGCGCGGTGGCCGATTTCGTGGGCGGTTTCACCGACAACTATTATCAATTTTCCAGCGCGACTTACGGCATCAGAAGCCATCAATGGTATTTCTTCGGGCAGGATGCCTGGAAGGTGACCAAGAATCTGAGTCTCGACTACGGGCTGCGATACGAATACAACTCACCCCAGGAAGATCCGCATAACGAGATTATGGGCTGGTATCCGGGACAGCAGTCCACGATCTACCCGGCGGCTCCGCCCAATTTCTTGTACCCCGGCGATCCGGGAACCCCGAATCGTGGGTTGGTCTATCCCAACCGCGACAACTTCGCGCCGCGATTTGGTTTTTCCTGGGATGCGCTGGGCAGTGGCAAGCTGGTAGTGCGAGGCGGCTTCGGAATTTTTTACGACATCGAAGATGGCGCACTCAATCTGCAGTTCGGAGGACAGCCTCCGTTCGGATATGTGGCCAACAATTATCCATGCTTCACTACGGCTGCTCAGGTAACCGTGGGCAACGGAGGCGGGTGCTTGCTTCCCGTAAACGGTTCTTATTCAGCGGATCCTTTTCAGGGCATCTACCCTGACCCCTATCCGTTTATCGCAGGCGGACACCTGGGACAATTCTTCTCTCCTGCAATTCCATTTGCATATGTCGTGTCACCGCACTTCCGAACACCTTATGCCGAGAACTTCAATTATGGGTTTCAATACCAACTCACCCGGGATACGGTTCTGGAGGCGGTTTACGTCGGCAGCCTGAGCAGGAAAGCAATCAGCAGCACGAACCTGAATTATCCCGAAATTAACGGTAGCAACCCCAATAGCTTGATGGCGCAATACCAGGGGGCCGTCGCGTCCGGCTCAAATCCTCTCAACTACATCACCCCGGATTGCGCGCGCCCGCTTGCTGCTTGCGATGCAAATTTTCTCCCGACCGGCGCGACCCAGATTCTCACCAACGTCAGCGCGGGCAGTTCGTCGAGCAATCAACTGCAGGTGACACTGGATCGAAGAATGAACCACGGATTCGGCTTCCGGGTTGCCTATACGCTGGCAAAAACAATCGACGTTAGCTCAGGATTTCGCGCACGTTCCTCCACGTTTACCAATCCAACCGATCCCGCTTTCGACCGTGGCCTCGCCGATTTTGACGCCCCGCAACGGCTGGTGCTAAGTCCCATGTGGCAAATTCCATTCGGCAATAACGGCAGCTCCCTGCAGCAAAAGCTGCTTGGTGGGTGGGCTGTCTCCACCATCACTTCCTTCCAGTCGGGAAATCCTTTCACCCTCTACTCGAGTAATGGAGCCAGCGAATCGGAAGAAGGTCTTGACCGGCCGGACGTAGTTGGCCCGATTCACATTTTCCATAATCCACGGCAGATGCAAACTTTCAGCCCCGGCTCTGACGCCTTGCACGGGAGCTGTCTGTCGCAAACAACTACCGGACATTTCTGGATCGATCCGACAAATCTGGTCTGCTCCGTAGGGCAACCGGCGGGCCAGCCATTTGTAGCAGGAATCGGGCTGATTCCGGGAGGGGTGCCATTGTTCAGTTATGGAAACATGGGCAGGAACGTGTTGCGCGGGCCGGGAATCAATGATTGGGATATTTCGATCATGAAGAATTTCAAAATCACGGAGAGCAAATCGTTACAGTTCCAATCGAACTTTTTCAACGCTTTCAATCACACGCAGTTCTTCGGACCAACCTTGGATGGAGGTGCGCTGGGTGGCAGCGGTACGTTCGGCCAGGTTACGACCGACAGCACGCCTTCCAGTTCGCCGTATTACCGGGGACCCCGGATTATCCAATTTGCGCTGAAAGCATTCTTCTAGACGGAAACAAATCGAGGAATATCTTGTAACCGCCGTCACTGATAGTCGCGCGGTATGGTTTCTTGCCAAGTCTTCTGCTT
>JBAVUV010000357.1:0-2592 GCA_049696955.1 Candidatus Sulfotelmatobacter sp.
TTCGGATTTTGCGCTTGCCCGGTGCAACCAGCAAAGCTCTGCCGACGCCGCTGAATTCGGCGACGTGACCCACAAACACGCCGTCGACAAAAACGGCAGCGCGATTGGGATTTACGTCCAGCTTAATCTGCGCTGTGATGTGTGGGAACTGTACCCGGGTGTCTTTCTCCATCTTTACTTCGATGGTCTGGGTTTCTCCCGCACGGACTGCCACCTTCTGCACGAAGTCCATATACCCGCCCTGGCGAACCGTGATCTCGTGATCGCCGGGAAGCAGCAGGAGTTTTTTCGATCCTTTGAGTTCCTGCAAATAGCCCACATACTGGCCGTCGATCCAGACACCGGAGGTGCGTTCGACTTTGGTGGCGCCGACGAGATCAACCCGTCCCAGCACATCATTGTCAGCGTGCAAAGTCGGGGAAAAAACTACAGTGCATGTGAGTACGAGGATGCATACCAGAGCGCGAACCCGCGAAAAAGAAATCATAAGATATTCGTCCCGACTGGTGAGATGCGGCCTGATGGTGAAGGGTAGCCGATGTGCGCAGGCATGTAAATGCGCAAAAGGGAAGCACGAAGCTGTCTACGTTGGCCAAAGACGCCAGCCTGTTAGTCTAAAATGATCGCGGGCCGGGATGGCGAAATTGGCAGACGCAGCGGACTTAAAATCCGCAGGGGCGAAAGCTCTGTGGGGGTTCGATTCCCCCTCCCGGCACCAGCCAGAAAATTCAGCTTTGATGTGGAATGATGAACTGATCTAGGGGGAGCGATGTACTTTGAACAGTTCTACCTGGGTTGTCTGGCGCACGCTTCCTACATGCTGGCGTCGGAGGGTGAAGCGATTGTGGTGGATCCGCAGCGGGACGTGGAGATCTATCTTAAGGCTGCCGAGGCGCATCAGGTCTCCATTCGACACATCTTTGAAACTCATCTGCATGCGGACTTTGTCTCCGGACACAGAGAACTGGCCGCCAGAACCGGCGCCACAATCTATATGGGGGCGCGGGCTGGTGCGACATTTCCGCACGTGGCAGTGGAGGATGGTTTCCTGCTCCGCGCGGGAAAGTTGCGAATCAGAGTTCTGGAAACTCCGGGGCATACGCCTGAGAGCATTTGTCTCGTGATCACGGATGAAGAGAAGTCCGCCGATGCGTGGGCCATTCTGACTGGCGACACTTTGTTTCTGGGGGACGTGGGCCGGCCTGATCTTTCGCCGCGCTACAGTCCGGCGCAGTTGGCGGGAATGCTCTATGACAGCCTGCACAATAAAATTCTGAAGCTGGCGGATGATGTTCTGGTTTATCCCGCGCACGGGGCAGGGTCTTTGTGTGGGCGAAACATGCGGGCGGAGAAGGTTTCCACCATCGGTACCGAAAGGCTCACCAATTATGCGTTGCAGATCAGGAGCAGGGAAGAGTTCATTGAGCAATTAACCAGCAACCTGTCGGCTCGTCCGGAATATTTCTTGCAGGATGCGGAGATCAATCGTGCGGGAGCAGTGGCGCTCTCTGATCTGCCGCCTTTGTCTCCGCTCGCGCCCTCCGATCTGAAAACTCTTCTGGCGGATGGCGGCATTGCGCTGGATGTTCGTCCGGGCGAAGAGTTTGCAGCGGGGCATGTGCCGGGAGCGGTGAATATTGCACTGTCTGGACAATTCGCATCCTGGGCGGGAGCGCTATTGGGTTTGGCGGCCCGTCCGGTGTTGATTGCTGACTCAGAAGAAGCAGTAGCAGAGGCGCGGATGAGGCTGGCTCGCATCGGACTGGAAGACGCCCGCGGATATTTGATGGGCGGCATCCAGGCGTGGAAGAATGCCGGTTTGGCTTTGGCACAACTGCCGCAAATGCGCGTTGACGTGCTTAGTCGACGGTTGCAAAATGCGGATGTGCAAGTACTCGACGTTCGGCGCGAGCGGGAGTGGGAAGAAGGACACATCGAGGGTGCGTCGTGGTGGCCGCTGGATAATTTCAAAGTTGCCCCTCCGGAGATTGATCGAAATATTCCGATTGCCGTGCACTGCAAGGGCGGATATCGCAGCATGATTGCCTGCAGTCTGTTGCAACGGGCGGGTTTTCAGAATGTGATAAACGTGGTTGGAGGTTTCGACGCATGGCAGGAAGTGAAGCTTCCAGTAGTGACGGAGACGCCAACCCATATTTGAATACGGCGAAATTTGAATGCGGCGAATGCCGCGCGAACTGCAGTGTAAACTTCCTATGGGAAGTGATTTGAGCCAACAAGAATGAAGACGGGCAAACTCGCGAAGTCCTACCGCATTGATGATGGAAAGCATTTTCGGCTGAAAGACGTCGATCCCGCTGACACTGGGCATTGGCGCTCGGTCGATGAGGCCAAGGATCAGTTACAGAAAGACATCGCTCGCATGGAAGAGTTGCAGTCCATGCTTTATGCGCAGGATCGCTGGTCGCTGCTCCTGATATTCCAGGCGCTGGATGCCGCGGGCAAAGATGGCACGATCAAGCACGTCATGTCGGGAGTGAATCCCGAAGGTTGCCAGGTGCACTCGTTTAAGGCGCCGTCGGAGACCGAGCTGCAGCATGACTTTCTGTGGCGCACGACGCGGCATCTGCC
>JBAVUV010000358.1:0-5306 GCA_049696955.1 Candidatus Sulfotelmatobacter sp.
CCGGAAAATACCGAACTGGTGCAAAACTCCTGCCCGCCCGCGCCCTCCTGGCTTACCAGCGTAACCGGAGCCCCGCCTTGTTTTTATGGCGATGTTGCAAGCAACCTCTACGGCGTCCATCCCTTCCTTGGTCCCAGCCGCGAGGGCCTTCCCTCCATCTCCGTTGCGGGAGGATTCTCCCTCGGCAACGATTCCGAAGGCGAGCTTCCGCAAACCGGGAATTCTTTCCAGTGGGCGGACAACCTGACCAAGGTCTCAGGCGACCACACCTTCAAGTTCGGCGTGGATGTTCGTCGTCAGCAGTTCAATCAGTTTCTCTACTACAACGTGAACGGAACCTTCGACTACTACGGCGGGGGCCCGAACGATGTCGGCGCAGCCAACCTGTACCCCAATTTTCTATTGGGCCTTCCCGATCAATTCGGTCAAGGTTCGGGGCAAGTCGAATACGTCCGCAACACTGGCCTCTATCTTTTCGCGCAGGATAGCTGGAAGATAAAGCCAAATCTCACGTTGAACTACGGCTTGCGATGGGAGTTGACCACGCCTCTGGCGGATACCGCGCAGCATGTCCAGACTTTCCGCCCCGGCCAAAGCTCTACCGTATACCCTTGCGGAGGTCCCAACACCGATTGCACTTCGCAGGATGCGGTCGGATTAGTCGTTCCCGGCGACCGCGGCATTCCGGCCGGCATGACCCAGACTTATTACAAGGCATTTGCACCCCGCATCGGCGTTGCCTGGAGTCCCGGCAACTCCGGCAAGACCAGCATTCGCGCCGGCTGGGGCCTCTTCTATAACCCGGTCGAGCAGCTTGTCTTGGAACAATTCGGCGCTGAGCCTCCCTTCGGCGGAAGCACCTTTGTCTATGAGACGCAGTTTAACCAGCCCTTTTTAGGCCAGGACGGCGCCACCGCGTATCTGAATCCGTTTAACGGAGTCCTTAACCCGCCGCGGGGAAGTCAGGTGGATTGGGCGACATTCGAGCCCATCCTTCTCTTTGGCGATTTCCAGCCGCACATGCGCACGCAGTATTCGGCTCAGTACAATTTCACCGTCGAGCGTGAGCTAAGCAGAGACATGAAGCTGGAAATCAGCTACGTGGGCACCCAAGGGCATCGTCTGCTGGCGACGCATGATGTCAATTACTCGAACCCCCAAACTTGTCTTGACATTGCTAACCTCGCGGCGATCAACCCCGGCGCTGTCACGGATGGATTTGGGGACCAGACCTCGTGCGCACAGTTCGGCGAGGATGCTTCCTTCGTGATCACTCCGGGCACGGTGCTACCGCCCGGCGTGAGCTTGCATCTACCTTACGCACAAAACAGCTCCGTGATTCCGTCGGGATCCACCATCGGGCCGAACGGAATCGCATTGATCGGGCTGCGCCCGTATTCTTCTCCCCAATGCAACCCGCTCACCGGCTGGAATCCAGCGGCGCAGGCTTTCACCAATGGCTGCCCGGCGAACGGGATTCCGGTGTATAGCAGCATCTTTGCCCAGGACACGATTGCCAACTCCGGTTACAACTCGCTCCAGGTCTCGCTGGATAAGCGGTTCGCCCATGGCTTGCAGTTCACCGCCGCCTACACCTTCAGCAAGTCGATCGACGAGGCATCCAGTTTCGAAGGAATTCTCAACCCTCTTCCCGGCGCCGACAACCGTTCGCTCTCGCTGTTCGACGCGCGTCATCGCTTCGTCGTTAGTTATCTCTGGAATCTGCCGGTAAGAAAATACAGCGGCGTTGCCGGGAGACTGCTCGATGACTGGGCCGTCTCCGGCATCACCACCTATCAGACCGGATTTCCCATCCGCATCACGTCGGCATCCGACAACGAGCTGATGAACAGTTTCGACTTCGAACTGCCGGGCGAACCCAATCAGGTCGCCCCCTTTAAGTGGCAAAGGCCGCAAAGCAACGGAAACTATTATTTCAATACCCCTGCCAGTCAAACTTCGATTTTCACTGAGGCCGGAGTCTTCGGCTATGTGGGCAGCGCGCCCCGCACCATCTGCTGTGGACCGGGAATCAGCGAAACCGATTTTGCTCTGGTGAAACTCATTCCCTTCAATGAGCATATGCACATGGAATTTCGCGCAGAAACGTTCAATGTCTTCAACCACACCCAGTTCTATAACCCGGACGGCGACAGCACCGACGGCGCGCAGTTTGGCCAGGTCACTCAGGTCAAAGATCCCCGCCTGATGCAGTTCGCTCTAAAGTTCTACTTCTAGTCTGGAAGAGCTGGAAGAGTAAGATAGTTAAGCTAAGCCCCGGGACGGCCCGCCCGTCCCGGCATCCTAATGGCCCGCGTCTTTATCAAGAAACCGCCGGCTTGAGCTATCCTGGAGCAGTCTGATGTATCCCGAATTACAAAAGGAACTCGACACGTTCGAGCGCCGCACACCTAAATCCGCTGAAGCCCACAAGAAGAATCTCAAACGCATTCCGCTCGGCGTGGCCAGCAATTATCGCCATTACGATCCCTGGCCAATCTTCGTAAAAGAAGCCAGCGGCAGCAAATTTCGCGATCTCGATGGCAACGAATATATCGATCATAATCTGACTTTCGGCGCGCTCATGGCTGGGCACTGCCATCCCGCCGTCATGAAGGCTGTAGAAAAGCGTCTCTCCACCGGAACCATGTATGGAATGCCGCATGACATGGAATGGGAATTGGCGGAGGAAATCTGCAATCGATTTCCGGTTGAGATGGTTCGCTTCGGTAACAGCGGTACGGAAGCAACCATGCACGCCATTCGCCTGGCGCGCGCCGCAACCGGCCGCGACAAAATTATTAAGTTCGAAGGCGCTTACCATGGCCTGCATGATTCCGCTCTGGTCAGCGTTAAGCCCCACGCACCGGAGTTCGGCGACATCAATAATCCCATTGCCGTTCCCGGCGGATTGGGCGTGCCGAAATCGGCCATCGACAACGTTAAGATCGCAACGTTCAATGATCTCGCCACGGTCGAGCGCCGGTTCAAAGAAAATCCCGGCGAAATTGCCGCGATCATTCTCGAACCTATTCTGATGAACGTTGGCCTCTGCATACCGCAGCCCGGCTTCCTGAAAGGCCTTCGCGACCTCGCCACCAAATACGGTGCGCTGCTTATTTTCGACGAGGTAAAAACGGGAGCCAAACTCGGCTGGGGGGGCGCCAGCGAATACTTCAACGTGAAACCGGATATGATTTGCCTCGCCAAGTCGATCGGCGGAGGTTTTCCGCTCGCCGCGTTCGGCGCCAGCAAGTCGGTGATGGATCTGATATCGCAACACAAAGTTTTCCACGGCGGCACTTACAACACGAACCCGGTTTCAATGGCCGCGGGCCTTGCGACATTCCGCGAAGTCCTCACCCGCGACAACTACGCTCACGTGGACAGACTCGGCAAGAAGCTCGCCGACGGATATCGCAAAACCATCGCGAAAGTGGGACTGCAAGCCTACATTGCGCAAGCCGGCGCCAACGGTGCGCTGATGTTTTACCCGAAAGAGATTCGCAACTATCGCGACTGGACCACAATCGATATAGATCTCTGGCGTCACTATTGGTTTGCCATGGTCAACCGCGGCGTGATGGCCCAGCCCTACTGGTGGGACGAGCAGTGGACGATTTCCGTCCAACACACCGAAGCTGATATAGATAAACATCTATCTGCCTTCGATGACATCGCAGCCTCGCTGGCGAAAGCCCAGCAAGAACGCGAAGCGCCAGTTGCGGTCGCGCACTAAACTTGGAAATTCTAGATTTGGAAATTGAAGTTTGCTCATGTGGGGACAGCCGCCCTCGGCTGTCCCTGCCGACAGTTAATAAAATGTTTGTCATTCCGAACCGGGCAAAGCCCGGTGAGGAACCTGCTGTTTGCAGCCAGCGAAGAGCTTTGTCCACCACTACCCAACCCGCCACTCAGACCCACCTGATCCGCGCCCTCGGACGCCGCGATCTCGTCCTCCTCTTCGTCGTGGCCGTCTTCAACCTAAACGTTGTCCCATCCATCGCGGCCAACGGCGGCGTCACCATCTGGCTCTGGATCATTTCTCTTCTTCTTTTCTTCTGGCCTCAAGGCATCGCCGTCATCGAACTCGCGCACCGCTATCCCGGCGAAGGCGGCGTTTATCTCTGGGCCAAAGAAGTCTTCGGCGACTTCCACGGATTTCTCTCCGGTTGGTGCTATTGGACCAACAACATGCTCTACGTGCCCACCGTCATGCTCTACTTCGTCGGCGTCTCCGTTTACGTGCTCGGGCCAAATCATCTCGGTCTTGCGGATAACAAAGTTTTCGCCTCTACCACTTCGCTCATCCTGCTTGCTCTTCTTACTCTTCTGAATATCGTCGGTCTTGGCGTGGGCAAGTGGATCAACAACCTCGGTGCCATTGGCACATTCATCGCTGCCGCTGTCTTGATTGGTCTTGGCGCAGTGATGTGGTCGCGCTTCGGCACCACCATCACTGCGGCGGATTTCAAAATCCCCGCTGATCCCCGCTTCATTTTGAATTCTTTCGGCGTGATCTGCTTTGGCCTCGTCGGACTCGAACTGGCCTCCGTCATGGGAGACGAAATTCAAGACCCTCGCCGCACCTTGCCCGGCGCTGTCGCCTGGGGTGGCATCATCTCCGGCGTTCTTTACGTTGGCGCGACTCTCACGCTGCTCATCGCCGTCGGAAAAAATGTCAATGTGCTCCAGGGCATCGTGCAAGCCGTCAGCCACATGGCCGGCAGCATCGGCCTCGGCTGGATCATCATCCCGTTCGCGCTGATGCTCAGCTTGTCCATCGCCGGTATCGGTTCCGCATGGATGGGCGGCTCCGCCCGCATCCCTTTCGTTGCCGGCCTCGATTCCTACATGCCCTCGTGGCTCGGCAAAATCCATCCCCGCTATGCCACGCCGTACGCCGCTTTGATCGTGCAAGCAGTCGTCTCGGCGCTTTTAGTGCTCGGAAATTTTTATGGCTGGTGGTTTTGGGACAAATTAATGGGAGTCTTCGGATTGCTGCCGCGGTTGTATCTCAGCCCGGCCGGCGCAGGAGAAGTTTTTCAGAAGCTTCTTTCTTTGGCCGTCGTTCTTCAACTCGTTCCATTCCTTTACATGTTCGGGGCGCTCATCTTATTTGCCGTGAAGGAAGTTGCACCCCAAGGCCAGTACAGCCGCACGACGATGTTTCTTGCGGGCACGAGCGGCCTGCTCACCACTGCGCTAGGCATCGCACTGGTATTTTTCCCGGCGCAGCAGATCACTTCGCTGTGGTCCTACGAGCTATGGATGTTCGGCGGCACGCTGTTCTTCATCGGCCTGGC
>JBAVUV010000359.1:0-2232 GCA_049696955.1 Candidatus Sulfotelmatobacter sp.
CTTCTTAACCTTCTTCGGGGGTGATTTTTTTCCCGGCTTCTTTGCGGAGTGCTTGGCTGCGACTGCCTTGGGGGCAGATTTGGCGGATTTCTTTGCAGGTTTGGGAGGTTTCGATTTTGAGGCGGACTTATTTGAGTCGGTCTTAAGGGTAACCGTCGCCTTTGTATTCTTTGAAGCAGCGGCCACCGGCGCAGCGGGGGCTGTCGGGACGGGTATAGCGGTTACCTTCTTACCTTTACCCTTCCCCGGCTTGCCTGGCGCTTCCACGACTGCAGGAGCGGTTGCTGCAGCGGCTTTAGGTCCACGGCCGCGCCGCGGCGGGGGGGGCGGTGGCGGTGGTGGTGGGGCAAATGGCTTGAGGAACTTTAAGGTCTCGGTGCGGGAGCGCAGTTTTCCATCAAGCAGGAGCATGAAGACGTCGCGCGCGATTTTGGGATACTCGGGGAGCTGCGGCGTGATCAACAGCTCCGTCATTTCCGGCAGAGGAATGCGCTTTTGTACATCCCGCCACTTGGTGAAGAAGTTCTTGATTTTCTGCGCGACAGATTGATTTTTCGCGGTTACGGCTAAAAACAGAACCATCTCCGGCCGAGCGGAGGACAGAAGATTCCAGGTGCGCGAGGGGGTTGCGGCTTCCTTGCCAGTCAAGCGCTTGGCGAGTTCTTTGGCGTGATCCTCGATGTCGCGCCAGGCTTCAATCAGATCCTTGCGCGGAATCTGGCGACGGATATCTGCAATATCCTTCTCCGACAGGTGTGCGGTCAGGAAATGCATCACGGACGCAGAAGGGTCAACCGTGTAGCCCAAGTCCACAATCTGCTGGCGGATTTTCATTAACTGGCTGAGACCGTTGGTGTCTACTTTGGCGACCGTCCAGTGAGGATGCAGAACTTTGAGGAAGTCTTCTTTCTCGAGCGCGCGCACTACATTCAGCGGATCATCTTCGTGGGCAAGTTGAGCGATCTCGTGTCCGATGGCGCTTTTCGAGATGTGTTCGATGTAATTATTTTCCTTGGCAGAGTCGAAGCGTTGCTGGGTTTTCTCTTCCAGCGGCCAGTGGAAGCGGGCGGCGAAACGAGTGGCGCGAATCATTCGCGAAGGATCTTCGACGAATGCGTAATTACTCAGCACCCGCAGAACTTTCGCTTCGATATCAGCCACACCGTTGAAGGGGTCAAGCAAGAGTCCGCGAGAGCCTTCGTTTAACGAAAGCGCCATGGCGTTTACCGTGAAGTCGCGGCGGCGTAGATCTTCCTGGATGCTGGCCGGGGCAACCACGGGCGACTTACCGACCTTCTCATAGACTTCGGTGCGCGCCATGCCGATTTCGGCGCGGACGTTGCCGGGGAGAACCAGGAACAAAGTGCGGACGTCTTCGTCGTGGCCGGCCAGTTGGGCGCCGGCGCGTTCGAAATCCTTCTGCAACTTGAGTGGATTACCCTGAACGGTGAAATCGAGATCGCGGATGGTGAAGCCGCTGATGATGTCGCGGATTGCGCCACCAGTAAGATAAAGTGTGATTCCCGCCGTGCGGGCTACGTCTTGCACGAGATTGACGCCTTTCATCTGATCCGGCGTCAACCGGATTTCCATGGTGTAAATGTAATCAGCCATTCGTCTTCAAGCGATCGAGTTCAAGCAGTCAAACCGTCAGTTTCTGGGTGCGCAGACTCATGTTTTCCACAACATTTCCACAGCCAGAAGAGGTTCAACCCTGGCAAATCCGCTTCATACCCTGCACAAGCCGTTCAATACAATACACTTATACCGACTTGAGTGCTGTTCAGGCAACTTAAAGGAATAACACAACGTTTACGATTTGGCTACTGCCATCGTGGATTCCGGCGAATTTCGAGGAAATGGTGCGAGAATCATGGAGGGGGGTGGGTCGGATTTTGCCGACAAGCTCTGCCCGTAATTGCAGACTTTTTCCAAAGATTACAATTTAGCTGAAAGAGTTGGATTTGGACCGGGCTGGAGTTTGCAGCCAGGTTGCCGTGCCCTGATCTATGCCTTCGACGCACAAAAAAGTGATCGTCCGCAAGATGGACCGGGATTCGGTCTCGGGATATGTTTCGCCCGCGCAATTCGTGAACGAGGGCAAGCTGGAGTTGCTGAACACAGCCGGCAACGTGGTGGCGATGGATCTGCGGGAGATCAAGGGTGTGTACTTCGTGCGCGAGTTCGGGGACTCGGAATCACTCACCCGCAAGACTTTCACCACGCGTCCGC
>JBAVUV010000360.1:0-1826 GCA_049696955.1 Candidatus Sulfotelmatobacter sp.
CCCTGACACCGGGCGTAACTTTGCGCGATCTAGATCGGGCAACCGCTTAACGCCAATTGAAAATGCCGAAGGAGACAAGTGGCCGCGAATAAGCCAAAAAGAGAAAATAATCCAAAAAAGGCAAGCAAGCCGAACTGGCGGCACTATAACTTCACTACCGCCGGTCCGGTCGACGATTATTTATATTCGATGCTGCCTAAACGGAGCGACGTACTGGTGGAGATGGAAGACTACGCCAGCAAGCACGATGTCCCCATTGTGGGCCCGGCTGTGGCGCGTGTACTGCAGCAACTCGCCTTGATGATCGACGCGAAAACCGTCTTCGAATTAGGCTCGGCTATTGGCTATTCAACGATCTGGTGGGCGCAGGCCGTGGGCGAGAAAGGGCGGGTGATCTACACGGACGGCGATCCGAAGAATGCCGAGCGGGCGCGCGGTTATTTCGATGGGGCAGGCGTTTCTAATCGAATCACGCTTCACACCGGCGATGCGCTGGAGGTTCTCTCCGAGCAGAAGCAACAGTTCGATGTCATTTTCAACGACGTCGACAAGCAGGATTATCCGCGCGTGCTGCGCCTGGTTTCGCCGCGTCTGCGCCAGGGCGGATTGTTTATTACGGATAATGTTTTATGGAGCGGACGCGTCGCGGAGAAGAATCCGAAGTCAGCGGAGACCAAGGCGATCTTGGAGTTCAACCGTCAGTTGTATAGTTCGCCGGATTTCTATACGACCATGCTGCCTATTCGTGATGGATTGGCTGTTGCTTTGAAAAAGTAACGCGAAGGAATCAAATCGATTTCACGGGAATCGCCAGTAGATCCTCGACCAGCCCTACTTCTTTCTGCAGAAACGGCTCCGCATAGGTCACGCCGCCGAGCGCGCCGTAATAACGCGCCATCGATTCCACGCGCGCGTGAATCTCATCGTGGGCAAGGAAGATATCTTTGCCCGCTTCCTGATCGCTGTACTGTGATTTGTAGGCGAAGATGGACGCGACCTTCTGGTCAAACTGCTCGCTGATGTCCACCACAAACGTGGGACGCACATCGTAGTAAATCGTCGCGTAGATGATTTTGAACGGACGATGTGGGGCGAGCTTCGCAGTGCCGGCATCTTGCACCCCGACAGCCGACTGCTGATTGCTTAGTGCGCCTTGTGGATCGAGCTTCGATAATCCAGCCAGAAAACAAGCCTCGTATCCCAGCACGGAACAGGTGTAGTGATCCGGATGGCGTCCCTTCCAGTAGGGCAGAATCACAACACGGGGCCGAGTTTCGCGAATCACACTGGCTACTTTCAGACGATTCTCCCAGGTGTTTTCCACGCGACCGTCGGGGATGTCGAGCGCCCGGCGCCAGACCACGTTGAGAATTTTGGCCGCATCCGTGGCCTCGCGCGCGCGATCGTCAGCTGAGCCGCGCGTGCCCATTTCCCCTTGGGTGAGATCGAGAATTCCCGTCCGCTGGCCGCGTTGCGCCATCTTTAGCAATGTTCCGCCGCAGGTCTGCTCCACATCGTCGCGGTGGGCGGCGATCGCCAGAATGTCGAGACTGCCCGGAGTCGAGGGCATGACAGTTGTTTGCCTTGTCTAGCCTAACTTAATTTCTACTTCTTCCGCTCCACCAGATATTGCGCCAACTCCTTCAAATTGTCGGCTCGTTCGCCGAAGCTCTCCAACTCTGCGAATGCAGAAGCCACCAGTGCATCTGCCTTGTGCACGGACTCCTCAATTCCGAAGAGTGCGGGATAGGTTGCCTTTTGAGCGGCTGTATCTTTGCCGGCGGTTTTGCCCAGTTGCTCGGAGCTTTGGGTCACATCCAGTACAT
>JBAVUV010000361.1:0-4623 GCA_049696955.1 Candidatus Sulfotelmatobacter sp.
ACCTATATCGAGGCGCAACTCTGCGGAACGGACGATGCAATTGTCGTAGGCGGCGGCAACTCAGCCGGGCAGGCAGCGGTTTATCTCTCGCAGACGGCCGGCAAAGTCCATATGTTGGTGCGGTCAAGTCGATTGGCGGACACGATGTCCCGCTACCTGATCCAGCGCATTGAAGAAAATCCCGCAATCGAAGTACATTACTGCACTGAGATTGTTGGCTTGGATGGCGATACTCAGCTGGAAAGCGTGACCTGGGAAGACAAGAACACCGGCGAGAAGTCCACCCACAACATTCGCCACGTGTTCATTATGGCGGGGGCTTCTCCGCGGACCGACTGGTTGAAAGACTGCTTGCTGCTCGACAGCAAAGGCTTCATTCTTACCGGACGTGAGCTTGATCCCCTGACAAATAGTTTCAGCTGGCCGCTCGCGCGCGCCCCGCAGATGCTGGAAACCAGCCTGCCTGGCGTATTTGCCGTGGGCGACGTCCGCGCCGGGAATGTAAAGCGCGTGGCCGCCGCTGTGGGTGAAGGATCCATTGCCATCTATCTGGTGCATCGGGCGCTGGCAGAGTTGTAGGAGCGGCCATCCCGATGTACACTGCTGCGGTTATCAGCAGCGGTGGCCCCAGTTAGCCCCTATGTGCAAACGAATCTCTCTGCTATTGGCTCTATTCCTGCCTGTGATCGCGTGGGCAAAGCCAGAATCTTGGTTAGAGGTGCGCAGCCCGCATTTCACTGTTATTACTAACTCCAACGAGAAGCAGGCGCGCCGCGTCGCGGATCAGTTCGAGCGCATGCGCTCCGTTTTTCATACTCTCTTTCCAAAGATACAGATCGACAATCTCGGTTCAATCACTGTTCTGGCCATCAAGGATGAAAAAGATTTTCGCGCGCTCGAACCAGCGGCTTATCTGGCCAAGGGGCAGCTCAAACTGGGCGGCTTATTCCTTCGCGGGGCCGACAAGAACTATGTTCTGTTGCGGCTGGATGCTGAGGGCGACCATCCCTACGCGGTCGTCTATCATGAATACACTCATCTGCTCTTGAGCCGAGCGGAGTTTATTCCCCTCTGGCTCAACGAAGGTCTGGCGGAGTATTACCAAAACACTGACATCCACGAAAAAGACGTAGCGTTAGGCCAACCGAGCCAGGAAAATCTCGAGTTGCTGCGCCAGAACCGGTTAATGCCCCTACCGATGCTCTTCGCCGTCGACCATTCGTCCCCGTACTACCACGAAGAAAATAAGGGATCCATCTTTTACGCGGAGTCATGGGCTCTCACCCATTACCTGGAACAGCAGGACTTCCATGACAAGACGCAGCGCCTTACAATTTACGCGCAGTTGTTGGCGCAAAATGTGGACGCTACTACAGCTGCGACGCGCGCATTCGGAGACCTGAAACAGTTGCAGTCCGCGCTGGAAGGATATGTACGCCAAGCCAGTTTTAAATATTTCAGAATGCCCGGATCAACCGATATCGATGACAGCAAATTTGAGTCTCGCGGGCTGACTCCTTTCCAAGCCGATGCGGCGCGTGCCGATTTTCTGGCTTATAACGACAGAACCACGGACGCGCGTGCGCTTCTTGACCAGATCCTGCAAGCAGATCCAAACAATGTTCTAGCCCATGAAACCATGGGATTTCTGGAATTTCGCGAGCAGCATATTGACACAGCGCGCAACTGGTATGCGCAGGCAGTGAAGCTTGATTCGCAAAGTTTCCTGGCACATTACTACTTCGCCGCCCTCTCCATGAACAGCTCGATGAATGAGACGGAACAATCGCAGGTGGAAAACAGCTTGCGCGCCAGCATCAAACTGAATCCCAACTTTGCGCCTAGTTATGATCGTTTGGGTGCGCTTCTGGCTATGCGACACAGCGATCTGGAAGAAGCGCACATGATGGAATTGAATGCGTCTCAATTGGACCCAGGAAACTTTGGTTATCGCATAAACGCCGCCAATATTCTGATACAGATGGGCCGCGGAGACGATGCGGTTAGAGTAATTAAAAATGCCATGCATCTCGCTGGTTCTCCGCAAGAGGCTGCAATGGCGGAGAATTTCCTTATTCACGCGCAGGAATATGCAAAGTTTCAGCAACAACGACCATCCTCTGCCGAACAGATAAACTCGGAAACATCAAACGTGGTTTCCTCCGGCAATGTTTCCCAAGTCGACGCTGCCAAGTTCCTCAGACAAGAAGAGCCCACTCCCACCGGCCCGCACCGTTTTCTGATCGGAATATTAAGCAACGTCCACTGCGATACTTCATCCATGGATCTTGACGTTACTTCAGGCGGAAAAACGCTTGGGTTGCATGCCAATAACTATTTCAAAGTCGAATACAGCGCATTAAATGTGACCCTGAAGGGAGACCTGCGCCCGTGCACGGATCTGGAAGGACGATCAGCAAAAGTTGAGTACGTGGAGTCGTCGAGCAAGAACACCGGTGCCGTCGTAGCAATCGAGATTCATAAGTAAGCTGAGAGTAAGCGCCACGTTCGCAGTGAACGCCCGGAGCCTCTGATCGCGCCCGTCCCGCCTGCGTTTATAATAGAGAGATTCCCACTCGGCGAAATCGCTTTCTGTGGATGCTTCTCCCATGGATTTTAAACTCGTTTCCGATTACAAACCGCAGGGCGATCAGGGCCGCGCTATCGAATCTTTACTCCGCGGTGTATTTGACCGCGAGCAGCATCAGGTTCTGCTCGGTGTCACCGGCTCTGGCAAGACCTACACCATGGCCAAGGTTATCGAGGCGGTGAACCGTCCCGCGCTGGTGATGGCGCATAACAAGACACTGGCGGCGCAGCTTTATCACGAGTTCAAAAATTTCTTTCCGCACAATGCGGTCGAATATTTTGTTTCTTATTACGACTACTACCAGCCTGAGGCTTACGTTCCCGCCGCGGATTTGTTCATCGAGAAAGAAGCGACCATCAATGATGAACTCGACAAACTTCGGCTCTCGGCGACTCGATCTCTATTTGAGCGTCGCGACGCCCTGATTGTGGCTTCCGTGAGCTGCATCTATGGCCTCGGCTCGCCTGAAGCTTACTACGGTATGATGTTGTTTTTGGAAAAGGGCCAGAAGATCGCGCGCGAAGACATTACTCGCAAACTGGTCGACATCCTCTACGAGCGTACAAACGGCGAATTCCGTCGCGGAACATTTCGTGTGCGCGGCGACGTGATCGAAGTCTTCCCCACTTACGATGACATGGCCTACCGCATCGAGCTATGGGGAGATCAGGTGGAGTCGCTGGCACAGATCGATCCTCTGTTCGGCACGGTAAAGCAAAAGTATGTAAGGCTGCCGATTTATCCCAAGACGCATTACGTGATGAAGGACGAGACCCGCGCAACGGCCGTGGAGTCGATCAAGAAGGAGCTGGCGTGGTGGGAAGTGGAACTCGAGAAACAAGGACGCGCGGTCGAAGCGCAGCGTATTCACCAGCGGGTGAAATTTGATCTGGAAATGATCAAGGTGATGGGCTATTGCCACGGCATTGAAAATTATTCGCGGCATTTTACCGGACGCATGCCAGGCGAGCCTCCGCCCACGCTGCTGGATTATTTTCCCCGCGACTATTTGATGTTCGTCGATGAATCGCACCAGACCATTCCGCAATTGCGCGGCATGTATGCCGGCGACCGCTCGCGCAAGGAAACGCTCGTCGAGTATGGCTTTCGTCTGCCCTCTGCCCTGGATAATCGCCCGTTGACTTTTGACGAATTCGACCACCGCACCAATCAACTGGTGTACGTTTCGGCAACGCCGGGTCCTTATGAACTAACGAAATCTGCTGGCGTGGTAGTTGAGCAGATTATCCGGCCGACCGGATTGATCGATCCCGAAGTCGAAGTCCGTCCGGTGAAAGGCCAAATCGACGACCTGCTGCATGAGATTCGCGCGCGCGTAGAACAGGGCGAACGCGTGCTGGTCACTACGCTCACCAAGCGCATGGCTGAGGATTTGGCTGAGTACTACGCCGAGGTGGGCGTGAAGTGCCGCTACATGCACTCGGAAATCGAGACTCTCGAACGGGTGAAGATACTTCGCGATCTGCGAAAAGGCGAATTTGATGTATTGATCGGTATCAATCTGCTGCGCGAAGGTCTGGATCTTCCGGAGGTCTCGCTGGTGGCGATTCTAGACGCCGATAAAGAAGGTTTTCTGCGTTCCTGGGGATCATTAATTCAAACCATAGGCCGCTGCGCACGGCATTTGCGTGGGCGCGCGATTCTGTACGCGGACCGCATGACCGATTCGATGAAGCGCGCCATCGACGAAACCTTACGGCGGCGCGAGATCCAGACCGCATACAACCTGGAGAACGGCATCACTCCGGAGTCGATCGTGCGTCCGCTGGATATGACGCTGGCAGGAATCATCGCCGCCGACTATACCGATCTGACGGGAAGCGAAGCTGAAGGCATGCCGGAATTTAAGTCGCAGCCGGAGTTAGACGCGTATGTCGTCAAACTCGAAAGCGACATGCGCGAAGCGGCAAAGCGGTTTGAGTTCGAGAAGGCCGCGAAGTTGAGGGATACGATTAAGGAGTTGAGGACGAAAGAGTTCTTGTTCGCGTAACACGAATCCCGGGTTACACTAT
>JBAVUV010000362.1:0-2178 GCA_049696955.1 Candidatus Sulfotelmatobacter sp.
CAAAATCGCGCTGCGGTTAAATCAGCGCCCGCGAAAAACTTTGGGCTTTCAGACGCCAGCGAGTAAACTGCGCGCAAGTGTTGCGCCGACCCTCTGAACTCGCACGCGTTACCGGACGAGTGCCTCGAGCTGGCTAGAAACGGACTTCGAGGAAATATCGATCGAACCCTGAAATTGGCGCGTCCGGTTGTCACCCGTGCCGCTGAAAACAGAAACGGAACCGGATCAACGGCCTAATTTGCCCCTTTTTGCCCCCGCGTGTTTTTGCTAAGTGCCTACCGGCCAGAAGGATGGTTGGTAGGGGCGGTGGGGATCGAAATTGCATCCCTAAATCCTAAGCCTCGCTGATCCAAGGCGTTACCGACCGCTCCACTTCTCAATTGTTGTCAGATGTTGTTAAATTGCCTCACGTCTCATACAACTGACTGCCAAACAGTGGTGGAGCGCTGGAATCCGCTATTTCTTCTTCTCTTGACGGTACTTATTGATTAGGTTCTCTTCGTGCCACACGTGTTCTTGCATTCGGAGGTATGTTTTTAGCGCCCGCTACAACAGTGCAATCGGCGTGAAATGGAGATTCCTCAGCTTCGCCATCCAGTCCTCCTAAGCCTGTGCTAGCGGTGGATCAACCAGCATCTTGCGGTACTCCAGATACCAGAAATTAATCCTCGGATTCGTTTCCCCAGTACGGAACAGTTCGACGAGTTTCTTCTCACACTGGTAAGCCTCTTCAATCGCATCCCACGAAAACACTGAGGATGGCTGCTGTTCCAGCGCTCGCCTGTATCTCTCAGCCTTCACGTAAGCAATGGCAGCCTTAACAATCTCATCAGTCGTGATCAAAGTGTTCCTCCTTCACGGGCTTCGCTGCTGTCATCGGATCGTGGCGCTTGAACGCCGCGTCCGTTTCATCCGCGATGCCGAGCGCCTTGTGTAATTCCCAAACGAGTGGTTGGACGAAGATCGTGAGCGTGCATCGACCTGTTTGATCGAGCACGCATTGTGAGTGAATCGAAATAAGTTCCGAGAGCAGCGTCGGTGTCAATCGCACGCGACCCTTTCCCGAGACAAGCACCATAATCTCGGCAGCGAGCCTCTCCTTCTCGGGGACGGACGCCGTTGGCGCGAGGACGGAAAGAACTTCAAAAATGATCCAAGAGCGTGTGCGAGCGTCCTTGCGGGCTTCTTCGGAGTGCACCTTGCTGCCGATGGGGACGACCTTACCCACGCGAGCACCAAACGACCGTGAAAGCGACGGGGAAATAGGCGGCGGCAGGCATCCATCCGGGGCTGTGCGTCTCCCAGAGGACGCCGAACTCGAAGCCGTACGAGAGGAACAGGCAAGCGAACATCCATGCGGTGCCCTTGGCGACCGAGCGCAGGTACCCGCCGCGACGCGCCCGCCATTCCTCCACGGCTTCCCGCCCGCGCCAGAACTTGCTTCCGATGAGGTTATAGACGAGGATCGACCAAAACGCGCACGTCCACGGCGCGACCCAAAAGAAGACTTGACCACCAACGGGATCGCGGCACAGCCAAACCGAGGCGAACGGGAGGGTCGCCGAGACGACGACCAGCGCGATCAGGATGAGCATGCTTTGCAGCAAGGACTTCAGGAGCCACTTCACCATCTGTTCCTCCTTTGTTAGGGGCACCAGTACGAGGTTGAGGGTCAAGCGGATCGCTGCACGATCCGGTGGATTGAAGTCTTGGAAACGCCCAGTTCTTTGGCGATGGCGGCAAGGCTTCGTCCGGCAGTGTGCAGCTTGAGCACCTTGCTGCGGTCGCATTCCACACGAGGTCTTCCTCCAACCCGCCCGAGCGCTTTAGCTTTTTCAAGTCCAGCAATCGTCCTCAGACTGAGCCTCACACGTTCCTGACGCGCCAGACATGCGAGGATCGAGATCACGCCATCTCGAAAAGGCCCGAGGCTGTCGAGGTAAGGCTCGGTAAACGAGCGGTAGGCGACCCCATAGGACGTGAGTCTCTGGAGATGTTGGAGCGTTTCTAGTGCTCCTTCGCGGGAAAGGCGATCTAGGCTCCAGAAAATCAGGACATCGAACTGGCGCTTGGAAGCGGCGACGAACATCTTCCTGAACTGCTCTCTGTCGCTGGTTTTGCCACTGATGTTGTCGCTGAATTCGTGGACGATTGTCCAACCCTGCTTCGTGGCAAAGT
>JBAVUV010000363.1:0-3938 GCA_049696955.1 Candidatus Sulfotelmatobacter sp.
ATCACGCGTTCTCTTGTTGGGAAAGCGCGAACCTAAGTCGTAAACGGTGGGAGCCGAGCCATAAATGTGGGCCGCAAAGCGGTCGCCTCACCCACCAATCTGTGGGCTGGGCGGGACTAAGTGGGAAAATGCTACTAATAATCCACTTAGCCGTTTGCCCGAGACTCGAAACTAAATGTGAATGTTCCCGTAGGAACATTAGACGCGGACTATTTCTGGCCTCAATGTTCCCGCCGGGACCTTCGTAATAGTCGTTCAATAGCGGCAATCTCCTGCACAGGAACCGTGATGAATGTGTTCCTGCCGGAACATTGAACGAGTTTTGCACTGAAATCTTCATTCTGCACAGCACTTCCGCATTGCATTCGAAACGCGAACCGCATTATGCTGCGGTAGCTCTAGCTTCCTCCAAAAACTTATGGGACGCATTATCGCGGTTGCCAATCAGAAGGGCGGCGTGGGTAAGACTACGACTGCCATCAACCTGGCCGCATCCTTTGCCGCAGCTGAGGTGAATACTCTGCTCATTGATTGCGATCCGCAATCGAACGCGTCGAGCGCGTTTGGCTTGGCCAAAGATCCGGAACGTCTTTCCAGTTATCACCTACTCATGGGCGATGCATCGTGCGAGGAGGCGCTTGCCGCCACTGAACTTGAACAGCTTTGGATTATCCCATCGCACAAGAACTTGATTGGCGCAAATATTGAGTTAGTGGAAGCGGAGCGCCGGGAATACCGATTGAAGGACGCGATCGCTCCGCTCCGCGACCGGTTTCACTACATTGTGTTGGATTGTCCGCCCGCGCTCGATCTATTGACTCTGAACGCGCTGGTAGCCGCCGACTCGGTATTGATTCCGATGCAAGCGGAATACTTTGCGCTCGAGGGCATCAGCGAGCTGCTCGATACCGTGGAAAGAATCCGGGCGGAGCTGAATCCACAACTTGAAATTGAAGGCGTCGTCCTCACGATGCTGGATGAACGAACCAACCTGGCGCAGCAAGTGATTGCTGAGCTGAAAAAGTTCTTTGGCGAGAAGCTTTGCGCCACGACGGTGCCGCGAAACATTCGTTTAGCGGAGGCGCCGAGCCACGGGAAGCCTGCGCTGGTCTACGATCCGCGGTCCAAGGGAGCGGAGAGTTATATCCGGCTGGCGAAGGAGTTGCTGGGGCGGCACCTGGCAGCGATGGAGACTGGAGACGCCGCGAAGAGTGCATGAACTATCTTGATGCAGCTATATTGATGTCCATCGATATAATACATTGACCTGTATCGATCTACGGAAATAGCTTTAAACACAGGGGACACAGAGGTTCACGGGGAAAGAAGCTTATGGCTACGACAGTGGCGGAGAAGAAGGACGAGAAAGTCGAGAAGCGCAGGGCATTGGGGCGGGGGCTCGCATCTCTGTTGCCGGGACCAAGAGCGGTTGTGAACGCGGAAGCGCGAGTAGCGACTGACGGCGCGGGAGCTGCAGTTCAGGGAGTTGCTGCTGCCAGCGAAACCAAGGTCCCTCGCTTTGCTCGGGATGACAAGAGCGAGCAGAGTGGGGACGCCGCGCCGCACGAAGCGACGGCTGCGGCAATTCCTATTCAGGCGCAGCAGCATGTTGTGGCAATGCTGGACCTGGAACTGATTGAGAAGAATCCGTACCAGACGCGGTATGTGTTTGACGAGGAAATGTTGGGGGAACTGGCGGATTCGATCCGGGAAAACGGCGTGGTGCAGCCGGTGGTGGTGCGTCCGGCGGAAGAAGCTGGGCGCTACGTTCTGGTGCTCGGCGAGCGGCGCTTGCGCGCGTCGAAGATGGCGGGGAAGCAAACCATCCCGGCGCTGGTGCGCAGGCTTTCGCCGCAGCAAGCGGCCGAGATGACGGTGCTGGAAAATGTGCAGCGGGAGGACTTGAATCCGATCGAGCAAGCCGAGGCGTTTCGCGTGCTCAGCAAGGAGTTCCATCTGACGCAGGCGCAGATTGCGGAACGCATTGGCGTGTCGCGGGAGACGGTGGCGAATTACATGCGGCTGCTGCGGCTGCCGCAGGAGGTGATGGGATATCTCGTATCGGGACGGCTGAGTTTCAGCGATTGTCGCGAACTCCTGGCGTTGCAGAACGAAGAGCACATCCTGCAGGTCGCGCAGGAGGTAGTGACCAAGCATTTGAAGTGGGATGAAATCGAAGATCGCGTGGCACGGCTGAATGGTTTTATTCCCGGTCAGAGTTCGCCGGGTGACTCGCAGAAACAGGCCAGAGGAGCGCGCTGGATGGATCCAAATGTGCGCGCCGCCCAAACCGAGATGGAGCGAACGCTGGGAATGCGGGTCAGGATTAAAGATCGCAACGGCAAGGGCAAGATCGTGATCGAGTATGCGACTGTGGATGATTACGAGCGGGTGGTGGAGATGTTGCGGGGAAAGTAGTAAGCGCAAATTGTCAGGAGCGAGGACGGCTTTTCCGCGGGCGGCCAGTCGGGCCGCCTTTTTAATTCATCTTCACGGGAAGCCTAATGGTAATAGTGGAGCGCGCGACTTGAACCTGCTTCGGTCTGCGGATCAAGACTGTGAGCTTACCAGTGGTGGAAGACCATGAGTGGGACGACGAGCCCAAGGTTAACTAACTTGGTGCATCGCTTTTCGCTTTGAGATGAGCTCTTCACGAAAATTAGGTGAACGACACGTCCTTCATTCCCCAGACGGAATCTGAATCGAGATAGTTAATAGTGGGAAAGGCGTTCGGCATTCGCACCTAATATCCGTATATTAGGGTTGCATATTTTAAGAAAGTGGGAGAGCTTTGACAGATTCTGCGACAATCCTGGCCTCAGTAGCAGCGCAGTTGATGAATGGAGACCAAGTGTCGATTGGGGGGCAGAAGATTCCGGTAAGGAAAGTAGGCCAAGCGCGACTGCGAATTGTGCAATTTCGCCTGGACGGACGACTGCTGGAGGCGATTGAGCAGAATCCTGACAAGCCGAGCCGTTGGGGAAAGCTGGCGCGGGAGAAGCATCACGTCGTGCAGTTTTTGGATCCGGAGACCCACAAGTATGTTGCGGTATCGGTAGATGGGAAAGTCCAGGAGTATGGGAAAAGAAGCTGATGCCGGATTCCAGAATCCTTCCGACTGAGGCCCTGACTGCGCCGCTTCGCGGAGGGCCAGGTCAGAGACCCGGCCCTACACGATTTCCTGACCCGCACTAAATGCTCTAGTGTCGGCCTAGCCCACGCGCCAGAGTTTTTACCATAGTGCCGTTGGTGTCATCGTCTTTGAAGGCCCAGATAAAGGCTCCGCCAAGACCTCCGGGGACGCGGACATCGACATAGAGAGCCTTCGCCCAGGCGATCGAGGGATCGTCGTACGTCCAGAAAGTCAGGGTTGCGGGGTCAAAGATCCATTGCGCAACTCTTTTTGCATCGTAGTGGTGCTCGAATCCGGTCAGACTTGCGAGCGTAAGGTATGTGGCGACTCCATCGGTTTCCAGAGTATCGCCAGCCGGCGAAGGAGCCGGACCAGTCGATGTCTGATACAGGCCGTCGTCCTGGTTGGGGACGCCAGTCCAGCCGTATCCATACAAAGGCACGCCCAGCACAAGCTGGCGGGCGGGCACACCGGCTTTGAGGTAGGCGCTGACGACGGCATCGTCGTAGAGGCCTTGGCCAGCGTTGGGATCCTGCCGCGAATCGAAGAGCGATGCAGCATGGTTGGTAACGGTCTCCCAGGTGCCGTTCAAGTCGTAACCCTGCAGGTTGAAGAAGTAGAGTTGGGCTGCGAATTTGGCTAGTTCGACGTTCGAGTAGTTCTGCGAACCGGCGGGCGCGAAGATCGACAAGAGATAGTGGTGGTGGTTGGTTTGGCCGAGGGCGTCGAGTTGCTGGCGGAACTCTTGCAGCAACAAAGTGAAATTGTGTTTGTCGGCCGCGGAGGGAAATTCCCAGTCGATATC
>JBAVUV010000364.1:0-5619 GCA_049696955.1 Candidatus Sulfotelmatobacter sp.
CACCTGCGGCGTCGAGCCCTGCGGCGTCCAGTTCTCCATCCTTGACCCCGGCTGCTTCCGACCCACAGACCCAACCCACCGATCAGGCCGACCCACTCAAGCGCAAGCCGAACGACAAGCAGAAGAAAGCGCAGAAGAGGGCGCTGAACGTCGAACTTAGCAAGACTTACAAGAAGTGGCTGAACGAAGACGTAGTCTGGATTATTACCGACCAGGAACGTGCCGCCTTCAAGCAGCTTTCCAACGACGAAGAGCGCGACAACTTTATTGAAGCCTTCTGGCAGCGCCGGGACCCCACTCCAGACACCGAAGAAAACGAATATAAGGAAGAGCACTACCGGCGTATTGCCTATGCCAACGAGCATTTTGCCGCTGGAATCCCTGGCTGGAAGACGGATCGTGGCCGAATCTACATCATGTACGGTCCCGCTGACGAAGTAGACTCGCATCCCTCGGGCGGATCGTATGAGCGGCCCATGGAAGAGGGCGGCGGCGAGACTTCCACGTTTCCCTTTGAAGACTGGCGCTACCGTTATCTGGAAGGCATCGGTCAGGAAGTAATCATAGAATTCGTCGATAGCTGTATGTGCGGCGACTATCACATGACGCTGGACCGTTCGGAGAAGGATGCTTTGAAATACACCCCGAACGCAGGCCTGACGCTCTATGAGCAGATGGGTATGTCGAATAAGGCTGACCGCTTTAACACCGGAGGCCTGGAGCAGTTGGGCGCGGGTCCGATGAGTTCGAGCCTGCAGACAAAAGAGTTCGACCGGTTGGAGCAGTACGCTAAGTTGCAGGCCCCTCCACCCGTCAAATTTAAGGATCTGGAAGAAATCGTCAACACCAAGCTGATCACGAACCTGATGCCGTTCGACGTACGTTCTGATTTTGTGAAGGTCACGGGCGATACCGTGCTGGTGCCGATTACCATCCAGGTAAAGTATCGCGACATTACATTTGCCAACAAAGACGGAGTACAGCGAGGCACCGTAAATATTTTTGGCCGAGTCAGCACTTTGACCGGGCGCGTGGTGCAGACCTTCGAAGATACGGCCCAGGTGGATGTTCCGGCGGAATTGCTGCCGCGCACCGCAGAGACTTCCTCGGTCTATTGGAAGGCACTTCCGCTGCGTCCCGGACGTTATAAGATTGAGGTTGCGGTCAAGGATGTGAATGGAGACCGGAAGGGTCTGTGGAGCCGGGGCATTATGGTACCGGAGTATTCCGACGACAAGCTCTCCACCTCCTCACTGATTGTGGCCGATCAGATGGAGGCAGTACCTACCAAAGACGTGAGCACGGGAAACTTCGTGATCGGCGTGACCAAGGTTCGCCCGCGAGTTGCTCCCGCCGATGGCAAGCCTGCACTTTTCAAACGTGATAAAGACCAGAAGGTAAACTTCTGGATGCAAGTCTATAATTTGGGCGTCGATGAAAAGACGCACAAGCCTTCGGCCACTTTCGAGTTTGATATCGTCAATATCGCGACCAACAAACCCGTGGTGCAGAAAACGGAATCGACCGAACAGATGGGTAATGTCGGCGAGCAGGTAACGCTGCAAAAATCGATTGCATCGGCAAATTTGCAGCCCGGCGTGTATCGTATCGAAATCAAAGTGAACGACAACATCTCCAAGCAAACCGTGGATCCTTCAGCGACGTTTGCCGTTGAATAACGGAATGCTTGATTCCCCGGGGGTGGGATGAAGCTTCGCCAGCTCGGAAATTGGGCGGTGATCGTAGCGCTGTCGCTTCCTGCATGGTCTGCGGACCGGCCGGGGGCGATCTCCGGATATGTGCGCGATGCCTCCGGCATACCGCAGATGGGTGCCGTCGTCGAAATCGTCGGAACCGCAGCGCATACTCTGACCGTATTTACTGATGGCGCCGGATTCTATTCGGCCTCCGACCTGCTCCCAGGGTTATACACCGTTAAGGTTTCGGCGGCTTCGTTTTTGCCTGCGTGGCGTGACAAAGTTGGTTTGCACCCCGGCTCCAGCACCCACCTGAATATCACTCTGAATACTCTCTTGAATGCCATGCGCGTAGGGCCCCTGCGCGGCAGCTCCGAAGATGACGATTGGAAGTGGACGCTGCGTTCGGTGGCAAATCGCCCCGTTCTGCGAGTGTTCGATGATCCCGCAGCGGGCGAGAAAAAACAGGAGAATGACGTTCAGGGCAGCTTATCGTTTTTGGCCGGCTCGGCAGCCAGCGGCTACGGCAGTGGCTCCGACATGACGACCGGGTTTTCTTTAGAGCGAAATGTTTTTTCCGTGGACCGCATCGGACTCAAGGGAAATGTCGGTTACGGTGACGGTATTCCTGTTGCTGCCTTACGAGCCATGTACTCGCACCGGCTGCCGGATGGCTCGGGCCCGACGATGGCGATTGCGACTCGCCGTTTCGCACCTTCGGATCCGAATCTGCACAACGCTTCGCTGCAATCGATGGCGCTTGCCGGAAGAGAGGATTTCGCAGTGAGCGATGTCCTCGAACTGCAAGTCGGCAGCGAATTGCAAAGCATTCAATTCCTTGGGCGATTAACTGCCTTCCGGCCCTATGGCTCCATAGCTGTTCACGTTTCTCCGGACACGATCGTCGGATACAACTACGCGACTTCGTTGCCCACGCCACAGGACAAGTCAGCCGACCCTGAGTCGTCGGACGCAAGCTTTACCGAAGCCAACCCGCGGATCAGCCTGGCCAACTTTGCCACCAAACTTGAAAGCGCCCACCATCAGGAACTGAATGTCTCGCGGCGGTGGGGTAAGAACAAAATGCAGGTCGCCGTATTCCAGGACCACATCGATAACACCGCATTGCTCGGTACCGGTAGTGTTACGGCTGCGGGCGGAGACCTGTTGCCCGATGTGTATTCCGGCACATTTACTTATACCGGTGACACGCTGGATTCGCGGGGCCTTCGCCTGGTCCTCGAGCGCAAGCTTGACTCTGATCTCACGGCGACTTTGGATTTTGCCTACGGTGGCGTTCTCGACCTTTCCAAACCTGATGTGGCAATTCAGAATGCTGGCCAGTGGATTACAACCCAGCGGCGCGAAGCCGTGGCCGCCAAGCTCAGCGGCAGGGTGAATTGCACTCACACGCGCTGGATCGCCTCCTACGGTTGGATCAACGGGCAGGCGTTGACTCCGGTGGATATGTTCAACGCCTCGCCCGGGCAGAGCGATGCGTTCCTCAATCTGTTTATTCGCCAACCCATTCCCACGATGGGTTTTCTACCCGGCCACATGGAGGCGCTGATCGATCTACGCAATCTACTGGCTCAGGGCTATGTGCCGGTGATGGCACAGGATGGCCAAACGGTATATTTTGTCCAGTCTGCCCGCTCGGTGCGCGGCGGCGTGACCATCAGCTTCTAAGTTCACTGGTTGTTTGTCAGGTGTGACATCCAGTTCTCTCAGGATCCCTCTTCCTTTGTCGCGGGAAACATTTTCGCGCCGCGCGGTCATTCGTAAAATCTATCCTCTGCATCGCAACTCGATGGTTGACTGTAAGGATAACCTTTCGATAATGTGCAGTGTGCGGTCGGGGCACTGCATCTCATTCGTCTGCAAGGAATTGCGTGCCTCCCGGTGAGGGCCGATCGACTTGGCCTGCCGCATCGGAAATCACTCCCGGAATAATCAGCTTCAAGGAGATTTTATGAGAGCGCGCATCATCCTGACGTTTGTGCTGCTGGCGGCAGTTTCCCTGTCGGCGCAGACTTTCCGCGGCACAATTCTCGGCACCGCAACCGACCCCTCGGGAGCAGTCATCGCCGGAGCCCAGGTAACGGTGAAGAATGTTGCCACCGGATTGGAGCGCACCACCGAGACCAGCGCGGATGGCAGCTACTCTCTTCCCGAGTTGCCAATAGGGACTTATACGGTAACCGTGACGCTGACCGGCTTTCAGACCTTCGCAGCCAACAACGTAACCGTGGACGTCGCCTCCGAGCGCCGCGTTGACGCCAAGATGCGGCCTGGGCAGGTATCGAGCAGGGTAGAAGTGTCGGGCGAATTGTTGCCGCAAGTCGAAACCACATCCGCCGACCTTGGCGGAACCCTGACTGCGGCGACGATCGAGGCTCTTCCGGTCAACGGACGCGATTACCAGAAGCTGATCTACTTGAATCCGGGCGTAGCCGGCTCTCCCGACCAAATTTCGGATTCGCCCGGTTCATATGGCACTTTTTCCATGAACGGCTCGCGGGGCCGCTCCAACAACTTCCTGCTCGACGGCACGGACATGAATGATGGTTACCGCAATGATCCTGCTATCAATGAGGCTGGCGTATTCGGCGATCCGGCCACGATTTTGCCGCTGGATGCAGTCGCGGAGTTGAAGGTGCTCTCCAACTATGAGGCCGAGTACGGTCGCAATAGTGGTGCGGTGATCAACATCGTCACCAAGAGCGGCACGAACAACTGGCATGGTTCGCTGTTGGAATATTTCCGTACCGGCAAACTCGGAGCACGAAATTACTTTAATTTTGCGCCGGATCCGAAGAGCCCTTTCAACAACAACCAGTTCGGCGGCTCTTTCGGCGGCCCGATCATTAAAGACAAGACTTTTTTTTACGCCGACTATGAAGGCCAGCGCGAAAATGGCGCTCAGGCGGGAAATACCTGCGTGCCTGATCCTGCGCAGATCGCAGCGGATATCGCTGCCAACGGCGCTGCCAATCCTGTGTCAGCGGCTCTGTTGTCGCGCAATCCCTTCCCGGCGCCGAATATCGCAAGCTCGGCCCCGCAACCCGGTCAAGCCCTGGGGCCCGGCTCGGACTTCGACTTCAGTTGCCCGAACGGGAACAATCTTTCAACCTCCACCAGTTTCTTCAACCGCGTCGACAGTGCAATCGTAAAAATCGATCACAACTTCAATCCCAATAATCTCCTGACCGGCCGCTACTACATTGGCGATAGTTCCCAGAGTTTTCCGTTTGCGCAGCTTGCCGGCGGCTTGTTACCGGGGTTCAATACCACCACCCCGACCCGAGTGCAACTCATATCACTTTCGTATGTGAAGGTCGTGAATGCCAGCCAGGTGAACGAAGCCCGCCTGGGATGGAATCGGTTTGTCGAAGGATTCTTCCCTGAGGATCAGAGTTTCAATCCCAATTCAATTGGTCTGGATACGGGAGTTAGCGCCTATAACGGCGGCCTTCCTGCAATCGGCATCGGCAGTTTTTCGCAAATCGGGGCCACCAGTTCCATCCCGCGCAATCGAGTGGATTCCAACTGGCATTTCGTGGACAACTATTCGTGGAAGACGGGAAAGCACGACGTAAAGTTTGGCTATGAATTCCGTCGAACCACCATCATGCAGGTGATCAACCACAATTTCCGGGGCACGCTGAGTTTCGACGGATTGGCGGACTTCCTGCAGGGTTTGCCTGATGGGGGCGATCAAGTGCAAGGCAATTCCGAGAGACACACGTTTCAAAATAGTGACGGATTGTTTATTCAAGACAGCTTCCGAGCGACGACCAGATTGACGATCAACTACGGATTGCGGTGGGATTACTTCGGCGTTACCGGAGAAAAGAACGGACTGTTCTACACCTTCAATCCCGCCAACGGCGGAAGCAATGATCCCACCGGACAGCTCTAC
>JBAVUV010000365.1:0-4135 GCA_049696955.1 Candidatus Sulfotelmatobacter sp.
TGAATGGACTCGGCGCGGGATGCGGCGAGGGCGAGGGCGGCGTGACCATTGCAGGCCTCGAGAACATCGTAGCCGCGGGATTCTAAAGTTTCGCGGATCAGCTGGCGGACCGACTCTTCGTCTTCGACGAGCAGGATGGTTTCGCTTCCTCCGGCGACGGCGAGCGAGACCGGGGCCACACCATTCACTTCAGAGGGCTCATCCACTCGCGGAAAATAAATCGTGAAGACTGTGCCACGGCCAAGCTCGCTCTGCACGAAAACATAGCCGCCACTTTGCTTGATAATTCCGTAGACGGTGGAAAGCCCGAGGCCGGTGCCTTTGCCTTTTTCTTTGGTGGTGAAAAAAGGTTCGAAGATGCGGGCCTGAGTTTCGCGGTCCATGCCCTGGCCGGTGTCGCTGACGGAAATCATGACGTAAGGGCCATGCTTGATGAAAGTATTTTCCGGGCGGTAGGAATCATCGAGAGTGACGCTGGCGGTGGTGATGCGAATTTTTCCGCCGCTGGGCATTGCGTCTTTCGCGTTGACCACGAGATTCATGATGACTTGTTCGAGCTGTCCGGCATCGGCACGCGTGCAGCCGATGGAGGCATCGAGACTGGTGGTGAGTTCGATATTTTCGCCGATCAGTGGGCGGAGGAGACGCTCCATGTCTGCAACGATGGCGTTGACATCGACCACCTTGAGTTGCAGAAGCTGCTTGCGGCTGAAGGCGAGAAGCTGACGAGTCAGCGTGGTGGCGCGATCGGAGGCTTGCTGAATGGCTTCTGCCTTGGCGCGCAGAGGGTTCGCCAGCGTGAGTTGATCGAGGAGAACCTCAGTGTAACCGCTGACCACGGTGAGCAGATTATTGAAGTCGTGGGCGATGCCCCCGGCAAGACGGCCGACGGCTTCCATTTTCTGCGACTGACGGAACTGGTCTTCGAGGACGCGGCGTTCGGTAATGTCTTCGGCGATGGCCTCGAGCACATCGGCGGGCTCGATTTCACTGGCTACAGCGCGGCCACTGATGCGAACCGTAATGGTAGCGCCGTCTTTCCGTTTCCAGCGAACTTCGAATCCGTCGACGCGTCCAGTACGCTGGAATTCATCGACCAGCCGGTTGTATTCGCCGGAGTCGAGAAAAACATCTTCTTGCGGATCGAGTGCCAGCACTTCCAGTGCGGAACTGTAGCCCAGCATCCCGATCAGCGCGGGATTGACGTCGAGAAACTGGCCTCGCAGGCTGGAACGGTAAATGCCGTAGACCGCGGTCTGCACCAGCGAGCGATAGCGGACTTCGGAGCGGCGCAGAGATTGTTCGTTGCGCTTGTGATCGATGGCGGCGCCTAACTGGCGCGAGATCAAAGCGAGAACATCCTTGTCGCGCTCGCGAAGAGCTGATTTTTCAGAGTAGCTTTTCAGGACGAGCGCGCCGAAAACGTGATGATTGGCTTTGAGCGGGACGCCCAGCCATTGCATTGGCGGCGCACCTGCGAGTGCGACTTCGCCGCGCTGCTGGAGCTTTTGCATCTGCTTTGCTGTGCAAAGAAGCGGCTCGCCGGTACGCAGAATGTATTCGACCAGGCTGCGCGCGGCCGGGGCGGGAGCGGGAGCGGACTCCTGCTCATCGACGAAATAGGGAAAGCTGAGCAGCTGCGACTCGGGATCGTGAATGGCGATGGAAAAATTATGCGCCGGCATGAGCTCATCGACGATGCCATGGATGGCGGCAAAGAACTGCTGCAGATCCTCGGTGGAGCTGGCTTTTTCCGCGGCGCGATAAAGCGCGGAGTTGAGAGCTTCGGCGCGCTTGCGATCGGAAATGTCGCGATAGACGAAGTAAAAACCGGCGCTGCGTCCATTCACCATCAGGGGAGCGGTGGAAACGGAAACCTCGAGCAAAGCTCCGTCGCGGTGGCGGCGTTGAGTTTCAAGGCTAATCTGTTCGCCGCGCTCCAGGCATTGCGAGATCCAATGAAATTCAGGGGCGCGCTCGGGAGGAAGTATCAGGGAGTCGACGCGCTGCGACAAAATCTGTTCAGCGGAGTAGCCGAACAGGCGCTGAAATTCGCGATTCACACACTGCGCGCGGAAAGAAGCATCGACCACCAGCAGAGCGTCGGGCGAATTTTCAAAAAGCTGTTCCAGGAACTGGCGGCGAAGGTCGAGAGAATCCCCGGCTTCAGGCGCGCTGGAGTTCGGTTGCAACGAATTCCAGGCCAGCGCGGCGGGCTGAACGGCAGCAGTGACACCGGGTGGAATGAAAGAAGGTGAGGCTCCGCTCTCGAGCGCATGGCGCAAGTTCTTGGCGCGCAGAATATCCTTGGACTGCGCCGACCGGGTGACACGACCACCCATTGGAGGCTCCCCCTCTGAAGCCCGACAGAGTGAATAGTAGAACGCGAGGGGTGTACTCGAAAGTTACTGACGTAATTGAAATGGAGAAGGAGGAGCAGACTTATCCGGGGAAGAGCCGAGCGAATCGTGTTAGGACTGCCTGTGTACGAAACAGACTGTGTGCGGCAGCGAGCAGACGGATACAAGTTTCGTTCTTATGATTGCGTCTGAGGACGTTGCATGCACAACCACCACCCAAAACGGTTTCCGGTATGCCCGCTCTGCAACGAAGCCGTAGAGCTTGAAACAACCAAGACAAACGAAGCTGGAGAAGCCGTCCATGAGGAATGCTACTTCTTGACGGTTAAAGCTGTAAAAGCAGACCATCCAAAGCCAGGCGGGGCCTAGCCGCTGTACCACCACGCCAAGAAGGTCAGAAATAGAAGCTGACTCCTCACGTGTACTGGACTATTCGGCGACCATGTCGCAGTACGAAAGAGAAAGCTTGGCGGCAGAAGCCGCACTCAAAGCCGAAAAAAAAGAAAGAAGCGGAGAATTCAGTTAAGCAAGGGATGGTTTTAAACGCCGGCTTTGGTGGCAAGCATTTCGCAGACGCGACGGAGGGTTTCGCGCTGGGTTTCGCTGAGCGTGAGGAATTCGAAACCGTAGCGCAGGCCCTGACGATAGCGCACGATGGCGCGGACTTTCAGAGGATACGGACTGAGGGGCAGCGGAATATCGAGAGAGACAATTTCGCCGGTTTCCAGTTCGCCGGTGAGCGTGGCGCCGATACCATCCTGACCCATTTCAGTGGAGCGTCCCCAACAGGTGCGGAATTCGCCGCCCTGAAACATACGGACTTGCAGCCGGGCGTCGATGACAAAGCGGGGATAACGGCGAACGTAGGCCGGTGGTGGTGGCGGCGCGGGAGCACGTTTCTTGCCGGGAGCTGCCATAGTTTAGTGCCGTCGTCCAGTTCGGGGACTAAAGCCCCGATTCTTTTATTTGCGTCGTTACGACGCGGCTGAAGCCGCATCCTTTCAAGACAGAATCCTTTTCATTCCTTACAAAGCAAAATCCTTCTGAACCCTTTCAAAACAGAATCCCTTTCAGCTGGGCCCTTAATTTCCGTGGAGCAGGTAACCGGGTTCGAGTGGAAGTTTGCCGCCGATTTTCACGACGGCGACGCTGCTGTTGATGGAATAAACGTCGACCACGCCGATCGCGCCGGGAGTGGAGGCCACTTTGTTCAGCAATTCATCGTCGGAAGTGGCCACCAGGATGGCGGGATGCGCAGGGCGTCCATGATTGGAAGTCACGATCAGACTGTTGAGCTCGTTCTCTGACATGCCATAAACCTTTTCCAGGATGATCTTCATTTCAGGCGCGGAGGGCGAGCGCATGACAAACGTAACCGGCTTGCCGTCGGGCCAGTGCGTGGTCTGCGCTTTGCAGAGCCGAACCAGGTCAGTGACGGTGAGAGCGCCCACGGCGTTGGACTTATTGGAGACCAGGGCAATATCGCGGGCCGCCGCCAGCGAAGCGCCGATCATGATGAAAATACAAACGCGTAGAAAGCGTTGGCAGAGCACTCTTGTTCTCCCGCGAAGAACTGACTGCGTAGGCTGGCATCTTGCCGGCTATCGCGAGCGTTGGCGAGACGCCCACACGACAGCCGCCGAGACGGCGGCGCTACGCTAACTCTGCAGTGATTGTGCTTGAAGAGGGGTCACCGGATAAAGGTAACGAAGGTCACGAGGGGTAAGGGGCGGGACAAAGGGCAAACAAGCGACGAACAGGGAGCGGTTGCTGGA
>JBAVUV010000366.1:0-4496 GCA_049696955.1 Candidatus Sulfotelmatobacter sp.
GGCTTACTTTATCCGGGCAGAAGAAGCAGCGCGGGACCAAGCTTGCGGGGAAGACTTTTGTGCTGACAGGAACGCTTGCGCATTTCACGCGCGATGAAGCCAAGAAAATGATCGAGGATGCAGGGGGAAAAGTTACTGGGTCGGTCAGCAAGAAAACAGATTACGTGGTGGCGGGGGCCGACGCGGGATCGAAGTTGGATAAGGCGAAAGAGTTGGGAGTTGAGGTGATTGATGAAAAAGAAATGGAGAAGCTTGCCAGCGCCGGGAGCTAAATCTTCAGCGCCGCCGTCATCCTCCTCCACGTCTCATCCAGCGTTTCCGGCAGAACGCGCGTCTCGCCGACTACCGACATGAAGTTCGCATCTGCCACCCAGCGCGGCAGGACGTGCATGTGAATGTGTCCGGCGATGCCGGCACCGGCGGCTTTGCCGATGTTCATGCCGAGGTTGATTCCGTCGGGACGGTAAAGTTCGCGAAGCACGGACTCCATGCGCTGGGAGAGCGTCATCATCTCGCTGGCCGCTTCGGGCGGCAGCTTGCGCAGTTCATCGAGATGCGCGTAGGGCACGATCATCACGTGGCCGGGCGTGTAAGGGTACATATTCAGAATTACGAAGCAATGCTGGCCGCGATAGACGATTAGGGTTTTCGCGTCGTCGTTGGCTTTCGCGGCGTCGCAGAAGACGCATCCGGTTGATTTTTCGGCGGTGGAGACGTAGGCGTAACGCCAGGGGGTCCAGAGGTAATCCATGGCAAGGGGCAAGCGTAGCAGATGAATGGCACGTTACGAAATCCGAACGCTGAAATCTTCCTTTAACATCCGCAAGATTTGCGTTTGACACTGTTTGCGAGCCGTTGCTATAGTCGAAGAGTTCCCTTTGGACGCGGGTTTCTGTAAAACGTCCGGCAGCTGGGATTGTCCAAGCTCACTCGCCAGGGTGAGCCCACCACAACCAAACGACTCACTCCAGCAGTCCGCCAAGCAGGCCCCGCATCTTCCCCGCACCGAGTGCGAGGCTTCAGCAGAGAGGCATGACCTTGTCCGACCACACCACCGCTCACAACCCCGAATCGAACAGCGCCGTCGCAACCGAAACAGAACCGATGACGTCCGAGCCAACCTTAACCGAACAGCAAATGAGTGAACCGAACACGAGCGGCTCAAGAGTAACTGAGCACACCTCCGAGACGGAACAAGCTTCGCCCGCTGCAGCGGAAACTCCCCAAGCGAGCGCGTCCGTGAGTTCTTCATCCGTGAGTTCTTCGGATGACAAACACGCCGGCGAGGATTTTGCTTCGGCTCTCGAGAGCTTTACCACGGAGACTGAGGAGGCCGTGGGAGAAGACCGCGTCATCAAAGGCACGGTGCTCAAACTGACTTCGACTCATGTTGTAGTCGACGTCGGCGCTAAGTCAGAGGGCATGTTGCCGCTCTCGGAAGTGCTGGATCACGAAGGCAAGCCAAAGGTTAAGCCGGGCGACGAGATCGATGTGATGCGCGAGAAGGGGCATAACGAGGAAGGCTACATCAACCTCTCGCATCAGAAGGCGGCGCGCATTCACGCCTGGGACGAGGTAGAAAAGGCGCACAACGAAAAGCGGCCGATTCAGGCGACCGTAATCGAGCGTACCAAAGGTGGTCTCACGGTTGACATTCTGGGCGCAAGAGCTTTTCTGCCCGGATCGCAAGTGGATCTGCGCCCTATCCGGAACCTCGAAGGCATGAAGGGCCAGACAATTGAAGTCACCATTATCAAGCTCAACAAAAAGCGCGGCAACATCGTGGTCTCACGGAAGGAACTGCTCGAAGGTGAACAGAGCGAGAAGCGCAACAAGACACTCGAACATCTGGAAGAAGGTTCCGTGCTCACCGGAGTGGTAAAGAATCTGACCGAATACGGCGCGTTCGTGGACCTTGGCGGCCTGGATGGACTCCTTCACATCACCGATATGTCATGGGGGCGTCTGACGCACCCGCGCGATCTGGTGAATGTGGGCGATCAGATCCAGGTCAAGGTGCTGAAGTACGACAAAGAGAAGCAGCGTGTATCGCTGGGCTTTAAGCAGCTGACGCCCGATCCGTGGCTAGATGCCGAGCACCGCTATCCCGTGGGCGCGCATGTTTCCGGACGAGTGATCAGCGTGACCGACTATGGCGCGTTCGTTGAACTGGAGCAGGGAATCGAAGGCCTGGTTCACGTCAGCGAAATGACCTGGTCGAAGCGGATGAAGCATCCCTCGAAGCTGGTGAATGTTGGCGATCAGGTCGAGTGCGTGGTGCTCAACGTGAATCCCACGGAGCGGCGAATCTCGCTGGGCATGCGGCAACTGGCGACAAATCCCTGGGATGCGCTGCACGACAAATATCCCGTAGGCATGACCGTGGAAGGCCGGGTACGAAACCTGACCGACTTCGGTGCGTTTATCGAAATCGAGGATGGAATCGATGGGCTGGTCCATGTCAGCAATTTGAGCTGGACCAAGCGGGTGAAACATCCCTCGGAAGTTCTGAAGAAGGGCGACCGGGTAAAGGCTGTTGTGCTGGCGATTGAACCCGACAAGCGGCGTTTATCGCTAGGCGTGAAACAGCTTCAGCCCGACGTCTGGGAAACTTTCTTTGAGACCCATCATGTCGGCGATGTGGTTCACGGAAAAGTCCTGCGGGTGGCGGCTTTTGGTGCATTCGTGGAAATTGCGGAAGGCGTGGAAGGTCTGTGCCACAAGTCGGAAGCGGTCGATGGAAATGGCCAGCCCTCGCATCTTGAACCCGGAGTCGAACATGACTTCAAGATTATCAAGATGAGTCCCGAGGATAAAAAAGTTGGCCTCAGCATTCGCGCCGTCGGCGAGGAGGCTTCGCGCTCCGAGGTGGAAGCGTACAAGCAACCCGTTTCCAGCACCAGTTCGACGATCGGCGAGCTGATCTCGTGGAAGCGCGCCAGCAACGAGAACAATTAGTGCTCTGCGTATCCCAGCGGCTGTCATCCTGAGTGGAGCAGCAGCTTCGCGGTAGCGAAGCTGCTGCGGAATCGAAGGATCTCTCTAGCACCCACACTTCCTCAGCGCCGAGGGGATCTCCCGCCTCGATTCGTTTGGTCTCGTTCCACACCCTGTTCTAGAATCATTCGTTTGCCTTTGATCATCTCTTCTACTGAGGACGATTCCTTTGCCAGAAACAATCTATGACGTCGCCATTATCGGCAGCGGGCCTGCCGGGTACACGGCAGCCATTCGTGCCGGCCAGTACGGACTCAAAACTGCACTCATTGAAAAAGATGGATTCCTCGGTGGAACCTGTCTGCATGTGGGTTGCATTCCCACGAAGGCGCTTTTATTCAACGCCGAACTCTGGGACCATCTGAAGGAGGCGAAGGAATTCGGCATTGAGGGCGTGGATGCGCGCAAGCTGAACTGGAGTGCCATTCAGGAAAGAAAATCGAAGATTGTCGCCAAGCATGCCAAAGGCCTGGAATTTCTGATGAAGAAAAACAAAGTCGAAACCGTGAAAGGTTACGGCAAGCTCGCTGGGCCGGCGCAGAATGGAATTTTCAGCGTTGAAGTGACCAACGACGGGAAGAGCAGCCAGTTGAAAGCCAAGAATGTGCTGCTGGCGACTGGCTCCGAAGCACGGATGCTGCCCGGCCTTGAGGCTGACGATCGCATTCTTACCAATATTGAAATCCTCAGTCTGAAAGAAATGCCGAAATCGCTGGTCATCGTTGGTGCTGGTGCTGTCGGTGTAGAGTTCGCTTCGATCTATCGGTCTTTCGGCTGCGAAGTCACCATCATTGAAATGCTGCCGCGTCTTGTCCCGGTCGAAGATGAAGAGGTCTCCAAAGAATTGGCGCGCGTCTACCGCAAGCGCGGAATCGCGTTCCACACGCGTGCGAAGGTAGAGAAGATTGAAAAAACCAAAAGTGGGATCGCGGTGACCATCAGCGCCGAAGGTAAGCAACAGAAAATCGAAGCCGAAAAAATATTAATCGCCGTAGGCCGCAAGCCGCGCACAGAAAACATTGGTGTGGAGAAAACGAAAATCAAGCCCGAACGTGGATTCATTCAAACCGATTCCTGGATGCATACTGCCGAGCCCGGCGTTTATGCCGTCGGCGACATTGTCCTGGGCATGCCACAACTCGCCCACGTCGGGGCCATGGAGGCGCTGGTCGCGGTGGCGAAAATTGCGGGCAAGCCGTGTAAGCCGATTAATCCTGAGCACATCCCGGGAGCTACTTATTGCCATCCCGAAATCGGCAGTGTGGGGCTCACCGAAACAAAAGCTCGTGAGGACGGATACAACGTCAAGATTGGCAAGTTTCCCTTCACCGCAAACTCGCGCGCTTCGATCGTGGGTCAACATGAAGGGTTCATTAAAATAGTTTCCGATGCAGATTACGGAGAGATTCTCGGCGTCCATATTATCGGTCCGCAGGCTACCGAACTGATCGCCGAAGCCGTTGCCGCCATGGAACTCGAAGCTACTGTCGAAGATTTGA
>JBAVUV010000367.1:0-1594 GCA_049696955.1 Candidatus Sulfotelmatobacter sp.
CACTCAGGATGGCGCGCTGGATGCGGGAAGTGCTGCGGGACATAATCGGCCTCTGGTATGCAGGATGAGTGCGGAGCGACCGAAGATTCTATCAGCAATCCCAATTGAGGAACTCCTCGGACTGCGACTCATCTGAGCGGTCGCTCAGACAGGGGTATTACGGCAGTAATTCGATGCTAGTGTTCTTCAGCTCTATCATCATCCTAATCCTGTTAGCGTAGGTTTCTGAACTCTGCGGCAATGAAATTCCTAAAGATTGCAGGCGTAATATCTAGCGTCCTGATTCTGCTGCTTATCGCCCTTTGGTGGTCATGCAGCCCTCATGAAGCTAGCGATGCCTCCTTGGAAAGGCAGTTCAAGTCGCACCGACGAGATCTGGAGGGCATTGTGGAAATGATGGATGAGGACTGGCAAATGTCTCGCATTGCTCCAGACTTCACATGGAGGCAAGACAGCCTCGCGTGGCCACGTCCCGAATCGGAGTGGGGCATATCCGCAAAGCGATGGGAAGATTACAGGAACGTCTTTCGCAAGGCCGATGCGCAGGACGGGACAACGCGCCGACAAAAATCAAGCGACGTGATTATAAACGTTTGGAGTTGGGGCATAGTGCCTGCGGGCGTCGGTGTCGGCTATTTGCACTGCGGCAAGCCTCGTAATGGATATGCCCACACTGAAGAGCCCTGTCTCCAAAACCGAGACACGGGTAACGGCATGCATGGGACTTCTACTTCATACGGGTATCGCTATCGAAAAATAGCAGAAGACTGGTACATCTACGAAGAGTCAAACTAGCATCAAGGCCAAAGGAACGATCGAACAGCCTTTGGCATGCGACGGCTCGTGCCGCGTCTACACTTTCGCCTTAGCCTTCAGCTTGACTTGGCCTTCCGCGAGCTCAACCGAGAATTCCACATCCTTGCAGCCGTACTGCTTCCGGATCTGCTCAGTCTTCTTCTGCACGAATGTGGAGAAGGAATCCAGATTGCCGGAGACGCTCTCGCCCGCTTTTTTCTTGGCGGCGACCAATGTGTTGTAGAGGCGTTCGAGTTGTTCGCGCCCGGCTTCGCTCTCGGTCATGGTGAAGGGCTGAGAAGTGGCTGTGGCAGACGCCGCAGCGGCATGGCTCAAGCCGTAAACCGGATTGTGATGAGGCTTATGTTCCTCTTCCGGCCGCACTCCCTGCACCGAGAGAAGCGCATCTTGCGGACGCCGATAGCCCTCCTCGCGGATGCGTGACTTCTTGCGCCACAGATCGCTGTAGACAGCGTAGCGCTGCGCCATTTCATTGTAACGGTAGCGTTGGGAAAAGTTCATGCGTCCGCCGTCGGAGAATTTGCGCAGCAGCGACAGCACCTTCCACTCGATATCGGTGGGCGGGCGTTTGGTTGGATTGTTGAAATAAACCTCATACTCGATCTTCAGCCGCCGCAGTTGGGTCTCGAGTACGTTTAATTCTTCATCGGTGGTCAAGGGAGCGTCCTCAAGTCACAGTGTAGTGAGAAGAGGCGCGGGCGGCGAGGTACCCGGGGGTCACCGAGGTCATGGTACGAAAGTAAGGGCAGCTATTGGCTTTTAGCCATTAGCTTTTGGC
>JBAVUV010000368.1:0-6797 GCA_049696955.1 Candidatus Sulfotelmatobacter sp.
GGTTTCCGATGTTCTTCGAAATCAAAGACTTGGAACTTCATCCGATAGAATTTGCGGAGAAGTTCGAACCGGGCACGCTTGACTTAGGTCAAGACTACCGGCAAATCGCGCCAATCGAGAGCAGCGGTCGGGCCGATCTGGTCGAAGAGCATCATGGTAAGCACAAGATTATTCAGGATATTCGCATTCGGGGCCGGCTTGCGACCCGTCTGGAAACGAACTGCGCGCGTTGCCTAGAGCCTCTCACGCAGGACGTGAAGCGTGAGTTTGATCTCTTGTATCGTCCTCAAGGCGCCGACGCGGGGCGGGACGAAATGTCGGTGACCGACGCCGAGGCTGAGATCAGCTATTATGAAGGTGAGGGAATTCTGCTGGACGATGTAGTCCGCGAGCAGATCCTGCTGGCGGTCCCTCTAAAGGTGACGTGCCGCGAAGATTGCAAGGGACTTTGTCCACATTGCGGTCAGAATCTGAACCAGGAAAAATGCTCGTGCACGGTGACGCGAGAAGAGCCACGGTGGGCGGCGCTGAAGGAAATCCGCGGTAAGCTGGCGCACTAAAAGTGAACAAGCGAAAAATTGATATCGACGAGGCTGAAGCGCCTCCGCGAGAGGAATTGTTATACCATGCCTAATCCAAAACGACGACATTCTCAAAAGCGCACATCCACGCGGCGGGCCCACGATGCTCTCAAGAGCCACTCACTTTCCGAGTGTCCCAACTGCCACGAAAAAAAGATGCCGCATCGCGCTTGCACGAAGTGCGGTTACTACAAGGGCCGCGATGTGTTGCAAGTCGAAGAAGCCAGCTAACTCCCTGCCAACATGCCTAGCGTGATCGCGCTGGATGCGATGGGTTCGGAACGGGCTCCCAAGCCTGAAATCGAAGGGGCAATTCACGCTGCGCGCAATTATGGCGTCCGCGTGCTGCTGGTCGGTCCGGAAGAAACCATCAAAGCGGAACTCGACCGTCATCCGACGGCGGCGCGCCTGCCACTCGAGATCGTCCACGCCAGTGAGGTGATCACCATGGAGGATAAGGCGGTGCAAGCCGTTCGCGCCAAGCGCGACTCCTCCATCCGCGTAGGTTTGCGCCTGGTGCGCGAAGGGCAAGCCCACGGCTTCGTGACCGCCGGCAATACCGGCGCTGCCATGGCGTCGGCAAAAATGGTGTTGGGTGCGTTGCCGGGGGTCGATCGTCCCGCGCTCGCGGCGGTTTTTCCCACCGCGCCCGGCACCGCCGCCATCTTGCTGGACGTTGGCGCGAATGTCGATTGCAAACCGCATAATCTGGAACAGTTTGCGGTAATGGGCGAAATTTATTTCCGCTCCATGTTCGGCGGAGTAAAGTTTGCCGGGAACCGTCCAGCATTCGGGAGTGCGAAATCGCCGAGAGTCGGATTGCTTTCCATTGGCGAAGAAGAGACCAAGGGCAACGATCTCACTCGGGAATCTTTCCATTTGCTCAAGCGTCTGCCTTTGAATTTTATCGGCAATGTCGAGGGCCGCGACTTATTCAATGGCCATGTCGATGTAATCGTTGCCGATGGCTTCGTAGGAAATGTAGCGTTGAAAATTTCCGAAGGCGTCGCAAACCTGGTGCGCACCGTGCTCAAGGAATCTCTGAAAGCGACTATTACCAGTCAGGTCGGTTATATGCTTTCGCGCAGCGCGTTTGCCGATTTCAAGAAGCGCATCGACCACACCGAGTACGGTGGCGCTCCGCTGCTGGGCGTGAAGGGCGTGTGCATCATCACCCACGGCTCTTCCAACGCAAACGCCATCAAGAACGCCGTGCGAGTGGCCGCCGAGTTTTCTCAGCGGCACATTAACGAGTCGATCGAGCAAGGGCTGGCCGCGCTCCGTCCCGCGCCGACGGAAGCGGAAGTCATTCCGGCCACTTAGTTTCCTGCAAATTAATCATGACCGAATCTACTGAAGTTTCACAATCCACCCCATCGAAAATCGCATTCATTTTTCCCGGTCAAGGCTCCCAGGCTGTAGGCATGGGCAAGGAGCTTTCAGAAAAATATCCCATTGCGCGGCAGACGTTCGAAGAAGCCGACGAAGCGCTGGGGTACAGGCTCTCCGAAGTCTGTTTCAATGGACCAGAAGACCAGTTGCGTCTCACCGAAGTCACCCAGCCTGCCATTCTTACCGTATCGATCGCGGCGCTGCGCGTGCTCGAGGGCCGCGTACCCAGACCGAGCTTTGTCGCTGGCCACAGCCTGGGCGAGTATTCAGCTCACGTGGCGTCTGGCACGATGACCTTCGCAGACGCCGTGCGCACCGTCCGCAACCGCGGAAAATATATGCAGGAGGCCGTCCCGGTCGGCGTCGGCACCATGGCAGCAATCCTCGGAATGGAACTGGAAAAAGTTGTCGTCGTTTGCCAGGATGCGGCGCAGGGTGAAGTTTGTTCGCCAGCCAATATCAACTCGCCGGAGCAGATTGTCATCTCCGGCAACACTGCCGCCGTGGAAAGAGGAACAAAGCTCGCCGATGAACGTGGTGCGAAACGGGCGAAAATTCTTCCCGTCAGCGCGCCATTCCACTGTTCTCTGATGAAGCCCGCGCAAGATCGTCTGCAGGGGGATCTGAACGCTCTTAAAATGCAAAAGCCGGTTTATCCCGTGGTCTGCAATGTGGAAGCATCGTTGGTCACCGACGAACTGCGCGCCCGTAAAACCTTGGTCGCGCAAGTAACCGGCGCGGTGAAGTGGGAACAGAGTATGCGTCTGCTCATTGAGAATGGCGTGCAGACTTTTCTCGAAATTGGTCCGGGAAGAGTGCTGTGCGGACTTATGCGCCAGATTGACCGTTCGACGGCATGCCTGAACGTGGGCGATGAAGCTTCACTGAGCAAGGCGCTGTCACAGCTTGGCATTTAAATTCGGCCTCATGCCGAACGTTTTAAAACGACCTCTGCTAATGGAATTCCAGGTCGCAAGGCGGCGAGCTGATCGTCTTATCCGTCTTATCCACGTAGAGTTGAGCGTGCTGCGCGCGACCGTTGACGATCACGTCAATCACGACTCCGCTTCCTCCGCCAGGGCAATTGCTTTCGCCATAAATCTCATAGCTCCTCACGACGCCCCAGGGACTGCCCGGTCCCCAATCCTGTTTGAATTCATTGAGTGGATATTGCGAGTGATTCTGGGGATGCTGCTGCCATTCTGGATCGTGATAATAAATCCCGTAGGCGGCTTCGAAGTTTTGCTGTTGCAGAGCGAAAAAGAATTTGTCGGCGATCCGTTTTTCCGGCCAGAAGCGGTTCCACCAGCCCACGAATGCCAGAATCAAGATAAGAACGATGATCGAAATAATTCGCGTTCTTTTCTTCCGCTCTTTCTCCGGATGATACTCTTTGGCGTCCAGTAAGGTCATCACCCTTTAGAATAACGGACGCGGCCCGTAAGTCAAAGGTTCCAGGAAACACAGCGAAAATGTTCTATAGCGTCCGCTTGAACAGAGGAATCGCGATCCCAAGTGTAACGGCGGCGAAGATGCTCAAGAACAACATGTCACCCCACACCGCCGCCAGAGTCGTCTCCTTCAGCAGCAGGCATTTGAAGCCATCCACAGCGTAAGTAAAAGGGTCGACCCTGGCGATAGCTCGTAACCACGGGGGGAAAGCCTGTATCGGATAAATCGCACCGCTCGGGAAAAACAGCAGAGTATTCAGAATGCCAAACATGGCTCGCGGGACCAGCGGATCTTCAATCCTTACCATGAGTAGAAACATCATCGTGTTGAATGCGAGCGAAGTGAGCAGGATCATGATGAGAAGCCCGAGGATTGTCGCCGGATTAAAAATTGTGCTCACCCCGGCAATCAGCGAGCCGATTACACAAATGATGACGCCCGTCATTACCGCCTTGATGGCGCCCGCCAGATTAAGGCCCAGCACGAGTTCGAGCTTGGTGATCGGCGTGACCAGATAACCTTCGTGCACACCGCGTGCCTTGTCATCGATGTAGAGCATGCCGCCGCCAATCATCACCGAGACGAACATCGCTAATGCCAGCGAGCCGGGCAACAAATATTTCATGTATTCGATGTAGGGATAAAGCTCAACAATGGAAAGTGCGGTTTGCTGCAGAATGCGCGGTTCAACGGTGGGCTGATTGAGCGAAGCGACCAGGTCTGTGAGTTCCGATTCCAGCGCGGAACTCATGAAGTTGTCGCTGTTATCAACGACTAACCCGATCTGCGGATGATTCTCCTCGTAGACCCGCCGCGAATACTGAGGAGGAATGATCACCGCGCCGTCGAGCTTGCCGTTGCGAACATCTTCCATCGCCTTTTTTTCGTTGTCGTAATAGACCGGTACGAAGGTTCGAATATTCGAGCGTACGGAATCGAAGGCCCCGCGAATCTTGAGCGCCTGCGTGCCTCCATCCTGATCGACAATTGCCAGTCGTGCGTCGCGAATCTTTCCCCCGAACGCGTTACCGAGAATAACCAGCTGCACCAGCGGGAAGATCATCGACGCCAGCATGAGCGCAGGCGAGCGGAAAAACTTGCGCATCTCGCGCTCGACAATGGCCATCATCCGGTTCATAAGGTCAACCCTGCGCGGTTCATGGCTGCAGCCCCGGCCGCTGCGGCATTACGAAGGCATAGGCTTTCTGCAATTCGTCACGCAATTGCCTGCCCGTGTAATGCACGAAGACATCGTCCAGCGTGGTGTTCTGCACGGAAAGCGACTTCACACCGACTCCCGCTGCTACGGCCATTTCAACCAGTTCAGTCGTGGTGCGCGAGCCATTACTGGTAAGAATTCGATACATGCCCGCTCCCTCGTGCTGGACAGAAGTCACTTCATCCAGCGTGTGCAGGCGCTGCTCCCAATCATCGGGCGGATTCTCGAACTGCGCTTCAATCACGTTCGATCCGGGCACGCTGGCCTTCAAAGCCATGGGGGCATCAAGCGCCACAAGTTTGCCGTGGTCGACAATCGCGATCCTGTCGCACAGCCGGTCGGCTTCATCCATGTAGTGTGTCGTGATCAGGATGGTCAGTTGCCGCTGGGTCTTGATGTTGCCCAGCATCTCCCACACTGCCACGCGTGAAACCGGGTCGAGCCCCGTAGTTGGCTCGTCGAGGAAAAATATTTTCGGATGATGCACCAGCCCGCGCGCGATCTCCAGCCGCCGCCGCATGCCGCCGGAGAGTGTCTTCGTTTGCGCATCGCGCCACTTAGTCAGGTCCACGAGCCCAAGCAGTTCATCGATCGAGCGCTTGCGCTCCTTCGCCGGAACATCATAGAGCTTGGCATAGATATTAAGATTTTCTTCAACCGTAAGATCGAGATCGCTGGTTAAAGCTTGCGGGATCACGCCGATCGTCCTGCGCGCCGCGTCCGGTTCCTTCGACACGTCGTGGCCGGCGATCAGCGCCTTTCCTGAAGTGATCGGAATCAGCGTTGTCATCATTCGAATCAGAGTTGATTTTCCAGCTCCGTTCGGACCGAGCAGGCCAAAAATCTCTCCTTCTTTTACATTGAAGGAAACGTCGTCGACAGCGGTGAAGTCGCCGTATTTCTTGACGATATGCTGCACCTCGATCGCATAGGGCGCCTCGGTTGTAGTCGCAGGAGAGTTGCCGCTGTTCGGTTTGGAATCTACCCCCGCCATCATTGTTGCCCCGCTGCTGCCGCGCTTTGCGAGTCGTTCTCACCTTTCATCTGTGCAGGAGAAACCAGCACTTCTGCCGTCATTCCCGGCACGAACGCGCCCTTCGGATTATCCAGCCGGACTTTCAACACAATCGTTTTGATGTCCCGCTTGCGCCGGCTCACATCGCGCTGGGTGGCAAAATCGCCTTCCACTCCTTTGAAGAAAACTTTCCCGCTGGTGATCGTTCCTCCTGGCAGACGCACGCGCATTACATCGCCATACCCGATGTGATCGGCATAAGTTTCCGGAATTGCGGCTCGCGCCCACGTGTCATTGAGATCGACGATGGTTACAATCGGCGCGCCGATGTTAACCACTTCTCCCTGCCTCGCCGCCCGCACCGAGACTGTGCCCGTGACCGGCGCATAAACGTTGGTGTAGCCAAGCCGCACCGCCGCCTGATTTTTCTGCGCGATGGCATTCTTCAGATCGGCCTCCGTCGATTGCACCGTACTCTGCGCCGCATTGGCCTGCTGGGTGCGCGCGATGGCGGAAGTCAGATCCGCTTGCGCTGCCTTTACCAACTCCTGTTGCGCCTGCATGGTCGCCTGCGCCGCCTGCAAATTGGTTTCCGCCTGCACTCGATCTTGTTCGGATTGCACTCCGGCCTTGGCTAGTTCGATCATTCTTCGGCTGTCGCTTTCAGTTCGATCGAGCGCAGCCTTTGCCTGCAAAAGTTGCGCCTTGGCCGAATCAAGCTTGGCCTGCGCGTTAGCCACGTCGCTGGAGGTTGAGCCCAAGGTCGATCGCTCGGTATGCTGCATCTCCGCCACTTTGTGCTGAAGGCTCGTAATGTTCGCCGCCGCCGCCGCTTCCTGCGTCTGCAATTCAGAAGAATCGAGCACGGCAATCAGATCTCCAGCCTTCACCGGCGTGCCTTCGTCCACCAGCAACTTCTGGATACGGCCCTCCACCTGCGCGCTAACAATCACCTGGTTTGAGTCGACCGTGCCGATCAGCACCAAGTCGCTGGAATGGTCAGTGGAGAAAAAATAGTACGTCGCGGCAATCACGAAAATAATGCCAAGAAGAATGAAAAACTTGTTGCGAGCACTCATTTACGTACTCCTGATTTGCGAAAGGACGGTGCGGCACTTGGACGAGACAGAAAAAGCGC
>JBAVUV010000369.1:0-3001 GCA_049696955.1 Candidatus Sulfotelmatobacter sp.
TGATGCCACTGCAACCGAAAAGGCGAACGTGTAGTGTAACGGTCCCGGTGAATGGCTGTAAAGGAAGCGCCGAACTTTATGCAGCCGGAGCTGTGGTATACCTTCAGCATCGTAACGTGGCCGTTCCTATGCGTCAAACCAGCGGTCAAACCACATGCGTGCTGTCGTCCAGCGGGTAAGCCGCGCCCAAGTTTCGGTCAAGGGAGAAATCACGGGCCAGATTGGCCTGGGTTTGCTCGTCCTGCTTGGCGTTGGCCGCGACGATACCGAGGCCGACGCCAGCTACCTGGCGCAAAAAATTGCCGGTCTTCGCATTTTCGAAGATGATGGCGGAAAAATGAACCGCAGCCTACTGGAAATCGGCGGCGCCGTGTTGGCCGTCTCCCAGTTCACGCTCTATGCCGACGTCAGGCGTGGCAATCGTCCTTCCTTCGACGCCGCAGCGCCGGCAGAAAAGGCGCGTCAACTCTACGGGTACTTCGTAGACCAAATTCGCGCAGCGGGAATCGTCTGCGAAACCGGGCGATTTCAGGAAATGATGAAAGTGGAACTGATCAACGAGGGTCCGGTAACCATCTTGTTGGATTCGGGAAAAGCGTTCTAGGTGTGTGTGCGATGACAGAGCCACTACAAAGCTGAGCCTGTATTAATCAGCGCTCAGCGGGATCGTCGCCGTAACTTTTGTCCCGGCGGAACTGGATTCGATTCGTAGCCTGCCCCCGAATTGGCGAACTCGTTCCTCCATTCCTCTTACTCCAACGCCGACCTGCGCCGCTGTCATCTCCTGTTCCTTTGTCACCGGTATCCCCTTGCCCCGATCCGCTATTTCCACTTTCACAGATTTCTCGGACCGGGTGAGACGGATCATTGCCCATGGACTTCCGGAGTGCCGATGAATGTTCGTCAAACTCTCCTGCACGATTCGAAACACCACCAACTCCAACGCTTTCGGGATCCTTCTGGAATCTGCCGGTAATTCCAGGTCCACCACAATTCCACTTCGCTTCGAAAAGCCTTCCACATACCACTGCAGCGCCGATTTAAGCCCAGCCTCGTCAAGCAGCGGCGGATGCAGCAGATAGGAAAGTGTGCGGATTTCTTTCGACAGAATGTCAGAGAGTTGCTGGCTCTGTTCGATCAAGCTCAGCATCGCCGAATCCTGACCTTTGCCAACTTCCAGCATAGCCGCCAGGTTCAGCGTCAGGGCAACCAGGGTTTGTCCCGCATGGTCATGCAGCTCACGAGCCATGTGACGCCGTTCTTCGTCTTGCGTGGTCAGCAAACGGCCAGTCAGCTCCCGCAGACTGATCTCTGCCCGCTTGCGATCAGAAACTTCCGATTCAAGCGCCGCAGTGCGTTCTGCCACTTTTTTCTCTAACTCTTCATTCACGCTGCGCAAGGCCTCCTGCGCGGCCTTCAGCGGGGTGAGATCAGTGACAAATGCCGCAATTTCCGGTTCGCTTGCGCCGGCGTCGATCGTAGCGGCGCCAATCAGGATCGGAACCCGCCGCCCATCTTTCGCAATGTAAGCTTTCTCGTACACCTCGCAGCGTCCCCGCTCCCGAAGTTGAGCTACCGCACGGGCATCGTCCTCCGCATATTCGGGCGGCGTCAAACTGTCCCAGCGTACTTTTCCCGCGCTCACATCCGCTTCCGAATAGCCCAGGGTTTCGAGGAACGCCGGGTTCACGTAGTTGAGTTCCCCCCTCAAGTCGCCGATGACCGTACCGAAAGGATTGGCTTCCGCCAACCGGCTGAATCGTGTTGCCGCCTGGGCGATTTCCAATTTGTGAACTTCACTTTCCAGCAACCCGCCAATGCGAGACCCCAACAGCTGAAAAAATGTCCGGTAGCTCTGGTCAAAGGGCAATCGCGGACTGATTCCAAAGACGACCACCGCCTGCGTCGGAGATCCGGCCATCGGAAGCGGCAAGACAAATGCCCGCGTCACAGATTCCGGCCAGGGAGGAAGAATGAGATCACCGAAACGCTTCTGCAAATCTTCAACCAGCACCGGAGCGCCGGAACTCACCGCCTTTGCAAACGGCCATCGGCGGGAATCAGCCAGCTCTTTCGGGCAATCCGTAGTTCCAGCTTCCAGCACTTTTTGGTTGTTCACCAGAAACATCGCGGCAAACGGCAGATCCGTGGCATTGCCCTTGAGCTTTTCCACGATCGCCCGCGCGAAACTCAGCAATGGTTTCGATTCTGAAGGTCGTTCCTCTTTCAACGGGTCAGAGGTGACGGCCAGCAGCGCATGCAAGCGCCGTTCACTGAGCACCTGCTCTGTAGTCTCGCTGCAGACAACCAGTGTGCCCCGTACCGTTCCGCTCTTGTCCCGCACCGGACTATAGCTGTAGGTCCAGAAGACTTCTTCCAGTTTTCCATTGCGATTGATGGGAACCAGTTGGTTGGTGTTCCAGGTCGATTGTCCCTCGCTCATCACCGCCTCAATTTGCGGTCCAATGATCGGCCATATTTCCGGCCAGCATTCGATTCCGCGTTGGCCGAGCGCCGAAGGATGCTTGTCGGCCCGGATGCTCGGTCGGTAGCCGTCGTTATAAAACTGAATCAGCTCTGGGCCCCACCACAAAAACATCGGGTGCCTGGAGGCAAGCAAAAGATTTACCGTAGTGACCAGGGTATCGGACCAGGTCTCAACCGGTCCGGCGGGTGTCTTGCTCCAGTCGAATTCCCGAACCAGACTCGCCATTTCCCCGTGGCCAATAATCCGCGACGGCATTGCTGGGCGAGAGGCTGCCGGCGTTGCGCCTTTTCGACGGGATGTCTTGGATGTGGATGGCATGTCTGGAGTCGAGTGCCGCGTTTTTCTCCGACAGGAGCGACGAACGCGGTCAAGCTTGCTTCAACGCTCGTCACCGGGCCGCTGCGCTGTGAATAAAGCTTCTGCGGCATCGCACTGCCGTCCAAGTATACCAATCACAAATGTGTCGATGCCGCTTTGCGCCCGCTGCATCCACTAAACCACGCATGTGGCTTC
>JBAVUV010000370.1:0-1858 GCA_049696955.1 Candidatus Sulfotelmatobacter sp.
GTGCTACACTGACAAGTGAATAGGATACCTACCTCTCCAGAGAGGAGCGCGCCAGTGCTTTCCTGTTTCGACGTTGCGAAGTATTTTATCGCCTTGGTCGATGAGGATTCAGGGGATTCGATTTCCAATCTGAAACTCCAAAAGCTTGTTTATTACGCACAAGGATTCCATTTGGCTATGCATGGGGAACCGCTGTTCCCTGAACGCATCCTAGCGTGGACGCATGGCCCCGTAGTTGAGGAGCTCTACCACGCATACAAGAAGTTTGGTTCAGGACCGATTGATCTTAGCCAGTCCTTCGATGTCGATATTTACAGTCCCGACATGCACGGCTTCTTGACGGAAGTGAGCACCGTTTACGGGCAGTTCACCGCAACGAAGTTGCGGAACATGACACATGAAGAACCACCTTGGAAAAACACTCCTAAAGGCGATGAAATTCCGCACGCGGCTATGAGGCAATATTTCAAAACTCTGTTGATCTACGATGACTCTGAACCGCGACCAAAGGACTAAGGGCAAGAATATTGGCCTTGCCCCTCAAGTCCAAACAACTGATTGGCGTCGTCTGCATCCAAAATTCTCCCTCCAATACACTGTTGCTGGATTTTGCGTTGCCGATTGCAACCAAGAAGAAAGGGCGGCATTCGCTAGCACCCTCGTGCAGATCGGCAAAAGAACATGGCTAGATGTTATGCAAGCTGGCCGTCACGGATCGGGAAGCGAAAAAATCCCCCAGTTTCGAATTAAAGTTGGTATCCCACCTCACATCACGGAAGATCAAGATTTTACCGCCGTCAGATTTTTCGGGAAATGTCCTATGATCGGGTATGTGGATCAAGGCGTTTTTTACATCGTTTGGCTTGACCGAAATCATGTGTGCTACTAGGCAATTCGAAAGAGCCTAGCGCAGAGGTCGCAATGAGGGGCGACAAGCGTGTACTTGAATATGGCTGTGCTCTCCGGCGTGAACACTAACTTGGCTTGCTCACTTCGTTTCGCCTTTTTAGCTTTCTCTTCTACAGGCTGCTCAAGTTTCAGTTTGGCCTCCGGGGGCTTCCATCCAGCACCAGAAAGAGGCTCGAAGTCTGGCTGTGAGAAATGTCCATGTACTTTGCATGGCTTAATGGTGACAAAAAATGGCCCATCGGCTTTTTCTACGATCTCTATCAAGCGGTGACGTGCCACAAGCACGGCGGCAGCCCAATCTTCTGTTCTGGTCTCGTGACCATCGTCAAACATAAACACCTTACATTTGCCGTCTACGACAGCTTTGCGTTCTTCTGGAACTCTAGCGATCTGTTTGTCGCCGGAGATTATCACCCAATCATTCTTAGCGCATTTCCGCGATCCAATCCACGTCCGGCATATCACCGGGCCAGCCCTGATTCATGTGCAGCCTTATTGACAGGCCGACAACCTTTTAGCACGGTGGGGATTAGCTTTCCGTGTGTACCGTCGAAGAAGAAAATGGGAGGTTTAGGCTGCTCGTCTTTCAATGTAACTGATCGCCCTTCTGACCTGGGCTGGTTGTATGTCGTAATCGCTGGCAATGAACTGTTCGTCCTCGCCAGCCTTGAAGCGCCGATATACCGAGAGAACAGGAATGCGGGTTCCGTCAATGATCGGCCTAGAAGATGACACACCAGCCATAATCGAAATTACTTTGTCGTCGGGTTCGCCGGGTCTGAGGGGGTATACCTTGAAAGGATTGCCGTCACGATCCTTTAGTACTCGCACCAAGAATGAATCCATGATTTCTAGCGAGAGTTGCTTGTTAGTAATGTTCACATATTCAGAAATTTTCTTTATGAAGAGGAGCCTACCATTAGTAAAAAAGTCATCGGACAGGAGTGGG
>JBAVUV010000371.1:0-6458 GCA_049696955.1 Candidatus Sulfotelmatobacter sp.
CTCCATGGGCGGCTCGGAGTCTCTGCTCACTGGGCTGAATCATCTCGACAAGTTTTCCTGGATCGGCGCTTTCAGCTCCGGCGGCATCTCCGAAAACTTCGAAAAAGATTTCCCCGCTCTCGATGCGAACGCCAACCATCAGATTCATCTCTTATGGATCGCATGCGGCACCGACGACCATCTGATCACTATCAACCGCAATCTGCGCGAATGGTTAAAGACCAAAGGCGTGAATCACGCAGATATCGAAACTCCCGGCATGCACACGTGGATGGTGTGGCGAAGGAATCTTGCAGAGTTCGCGCCGCTGTTATTTCGTTGAATCAGGACAGTACCGCGCAGAGCAACTACGGCACATTCACCGACTCCCTATCCTCCGACGCCACCCGCTTCACCGCGGCTGTCCGCTCTAATTTATCCCACGCAAATCTCCGCCCTTCGAGCGCGCGCTTCAGCGTTTTGAAAAGCACAACCGAAAATAACTGACGGTAAGCAAACCGCTGCAACCAGACCTGACTCAACAGCCACACGTCCTCTTTATCATCCGGCCTCCGTCGCTCCAGTGCGAACGCGAGAGCCGACGCCAGAAAGTCAATCACCAGGAACGCGAAGAAGAACGCGACCAGTTTGTGAAAGCTGGCTGGATCTGTGGAATCAGGATGAAAGTATTTCTGGACAAAATACCAAAGCGCTCCGAAGGCAAACATGATATCGATGAGCGGCGAGACCAGCGGCAACAGAATCTGGAAAATCATGATGTTCGGCAGAGCCACAAAGCCCAGCACACCCTTGCGGGCAAATACCCCGCTGTGTTTGTAGACCGCCTGCAGAATTCCAAACGACCAGCGAAACCGCTGGCGCATTAGGCCGTTCGCGTTGGTAGGCGCCTCAGTGTATGCCAGAGCCATATCTTCGTACTCCACGCGATAGCCGCGACGCAACAGAGCCATCGTAAGATCTGCATCCTCGGCCACGGTATCGATCTGGAAGCAGCCCGCCTCGAGCACCGCGGAAACACGCCAGGCCCCGATCGCACCGGGAACCACGCTCACCGCGCCCAGAACATCCAAAGCGCGGCGCTCGAAATTTTGGCTGGTGATGTATTCAAGAGCCTGCCAGCGCGTCCAGAGGTTCACGCGATTCCCCACTTTGGCATTGCCCGCGATGGCACCCACCTTCGGATTGATGAAATGCGGCACCAGGCGCGAGATAGCATCACTCGCGATGATCGTGTCAGCGTCGATGCCCACGAAAAGCTCGGCATCCTGAATATGCTCAATGCCAAAGTTGAGAGCCTCGGCTTTGCCCGCATTCGGCTTGGTAAGAATGAGAACTCTTCCGGCATCCTCCTCCGCGAAGAAGGCAGCACGCGCCGCTTCAAGCGTGCGATCGTTGGAACCATCGTCGATCACGATGACGCGTAGATTGCGGTAATCGGAGTTGAGCGCGGCGCGAATCGTCCGCACGATAACTTTTTCTTCGTTATAGGCTGGAATAAGCACAGCCACCTTCGGCTTGTAAGAAGCCACTTCCGCCGGCTTGCCGAATATCTTTTCATGCACCCGGTCATAAACGGCGGCCGTGCCAATGAAAATCAGTCGCCCCGTCATGAGCAGATCGCCGATGAAGAATATCCACGTAATCAAAACGATGCCTGCCTCGAAGAGCCAGAAGCCTAACCCATCAAGGCGCGCGGCCCATCTTTGCCCCGTGCTCAAGGGCGCCATCACATCGGCCCGCGTTTTGCCGAACAACTGAAACACCGGCACAACCGAGTATCCGCGTGCGCGAATGCCATCGATAATCATGGGCAGCGCGCGAACGGTTTCCGCGCGATTGCCGCCGCCATCATGCAACAAAACGATATTGCCGCAGCGCAGATCACCGGCGGCGCAGGGCGGCAAGTGCGCCAGCACGTAAGAAGAAATTTCTTCGGCTGTGTGCCGCCGCGGCTTGTCATTCCAATCATTGGGATCGATCCGGTTCCCCACCGTGATGTAGCCCATGTCTTGTGCGAACTCGAGCGGCTTCACCTCGTCGGCAGTGTCAGGCTCCTCGTCAATCGCATAAGGCGGCCGCAGAAGCGTGGCTCGAATCCCCATCAGGCTGGCGAAGAGCCGCTCGGTGAGATTCAACTCCACCTTCATGTAGCCGGAAGAAATATTGCTTACGTCCGGATGCGTGAACGTGTGATTGCCGATTGTATGGCCTTCGTTGTAAATCCGTTTCGCCAGACTTGGGAATTTATCAGTCTGAATGCCGATAAGAAAAAACGTGGCTGTGGCGTGCTCGCGCTTAAGAATGTCGAGAATTTTCGGCGTCCACTCGGGATCAGGGCCGTCGTCAAATGTAATCGCAACCTTGTTCGGACTGTAGCCGTAGCGCCCCACACGAAAGGGTTCAGGCATGTTCTGAAAATTCTCATCGGTGATCAGTTTTGTCTTGGGATCGATGGTGAGATCGCGTGTGCCATGAGTGGGTCGTTCCTCAATGCGAAGAATTTCGCCCTGGCCTTCCATGTCGACATCCTGGCCGGGAGGCACGTCGCGCACTTTGTCAGCAGCACCCGCTTCACCGGGAACGTCCCAAATACGCCAAAGAGATCGGTCCTCTCCGCCGAGCCGCCACAGAGCAAATGTCTGAATGCCCAGTGTTTGCGCGGCCCGCATGTGATTCAGCGCGGTCACCGCATCCAGAAACCAGACGTCATGGCGAAGGCTGCGCTCATCCAAATAACTGAAGTGCGGATTCAGAGCGTCGTCATCGAAGGTCACGTCCTCATCGGAATCGCGCGCCGCCAGCCACGCTTCCTGCACGCTGACCGAACTGTCATGCGCATCCGGCGGAAGCTTGCCTTTCTTCGGTTTGAGCACCCAGTCATATCCGTAGTTGGCGATGGCGCAGATCAGTTTTTCCCGGGGAACCACTTTTTCAACAAACTTCAGATTGTCGACGAACCAATCCTGCGAGGCCACGGGCCCCGATGCTGCCCCCGGATAGTGCTCGTCGTAATTCATTACGATCACGCCGTCCGCGGGCGCAGAGATAGCCGCGTAATCGAACTCCTGATTGTGTGCCGGCACGCTTACATAGAGCTTCATCCCTCGCGCATGCAGATCTGACGAGAGTTCATTCAACAGCGCGACATAACCCTTCTGCCCAGAGGTAGGGAAGGCTTCGAAATCGACCATCAAGCCGCGGAAGTGGTCCGAAGAAAGAAATATGCCTACCTCCCTTCGAAATTCCGATCGCGCATCTGGATTGTTGAGAAACCCGGTAATGTCTCCCACCCAATCGGTGCCGTTGAAATTATTCACCATGGGGAAGACTTCCATGCCCGGGTCGTCAGCCTTGAGAAATGGCATCACGCGGTCATCCACGGAGCGCGCATGATTGTTCTGCACGACATCGAAAAATTTATTCGTCTGGTCGTCCACTCCCTGCAGGTGGCCGTCAGGCGTGAGCACGTGAAGCCAGTCGGGATAAAGCAAGTCGATCTGGCGGGCGAAATCGCGAAGCGAAGAAAAACTCGCCGCATCCCAGGGAACATAAAACGCCGCCCGAATCCCTTCCTCTTGGTTCAGCTTCACCTCAGAGGCAGGCAGCTTCGATTTACGGTGGGAGCGGTTGGCCAGCTTCTTCAGGCGATCGCGCGCCTTGTCTCTCTCATTTTCCTTCAAAGCCCTGAAAGCACGCTTCTGCGGGGAAAACAGCAGTTCCGGCAAACGTTCGTCCCGCAAGGCACTGTATACAAAGAAAATAATGAGTGCCGAGAACACCGCGACGACAATGTCGACCAGACGTCTCAGCCGCTTCCAGCGGGCGCGTTGCGGATCATAGAAGACGGGTTCAGCCATGGATTGTCAATCGCTTATCGTATGCCGCGGACGGCAAGTGGTCAATTCTTGAGGAGACAGAAGACGAGGCGCGCCCTGAACTGCTTACTCAGTTAAGATGCGCCTGCCCCGCACCAAGTTGACTCCAACGCGCTATATTCTCAGCGTGCTCAAACTGCTGCCTAAAGATGTTCGCTTCTTTCTTGCGGCGACCCTGGCCGCGGTGGCGCTGCGCCTCGTCTTTCTGCTGCACTTCCCCGGCGTGGTCGACGATTCCCGCCTTTACGCCGATATCGCCATGAACTGGCTCCAGTATGGCGTCTACGGCATCACCAACTCCGGCCATGTCATGCCCACGCTCTCCCGCTTGCCGGGATATCCCGCGTTTCTCGCGGCAGTCTTTACCGTCTTCGGTTGGAGTAATTTCCGCGCAGTTCTGCTGGTTCAGCTCTTGTTCGATCTCGGCACATGCTTGTTGATTGCCGATCTAGCGCGCCGCACCTTCTCGGACCGTGCTGCCAAAGCGGCTTTCATGCTCGCCGCTCTCTGCCCGTTCCTCGCGAATTATTCGGCCGCGGTTCTCACCGAGACTCTGGAAATTTTCTTCACAACCCTCGCCCTGGATTTCGCCGTTTTCGGAATGGCCAAACTGCGCGCAGAAACCGCATCGCAGACTACCTCGAAGTCAAACTCGAATATGACCGCATGGTTCGGCTGCGGACTCTCAATCGGAGCTTGCATACTGCTGCGCCCCGATGGCGGAATTCTGCTCGCCGCCATAGGCGCGTATTTGTTCATACTTCTTGTGAACGCAATCATTAAGAGAAAAAACTTCGGCAGCGCGCCTCGCTTCGCTCCGATTCTCCGCGCTGGAATTATTCTCGTCATCAGTTCGCTTGCTCCGCTCATTCCATGGACGGTCCGAAACCTTCACACGCTGCACCGTTTCGAGCCTCTGGCCCCACGCTACGCGAACGACGCCGATGAACCGATCACGAGCGGATTCAACCGCTGGACCAAGACCTGGATCGTGGAGTACGCGTCAGTCGAGGAAATTTATTGGAACGTGCCCGGCGACGCCATTGACTTCACGCGCCTGCCCCACCGCGCCTTCGATTCAGAACAGCAACGCCAGGAAACCGCACAGCTCTTCGCCGATTACAATCAGGATCACGATATATCCCCGGAACTCGACGCCCGTTTCGCCGCACTGGCCACGGCACGCATTCACGCCGCGCCGCTGCGTTACTATGTCTGGCTACCAGTTCTGCGAATCGCCGACATGTGGCTTCGTCCGCGAACCGAGCTTCTGCCTTCCGACCCGCGCTGGTGGGAGTTCAATGACGATGGCGTATGGCTCGCCGTGAGCATCGTATTCGGCCTGCTGAATCTGGCCTATGTCGCTGCGGCGATGGCCGGGTTCGTGCGCGGGCGTGAATATTACGGCCTCGGCCTATTGCTGCTGTTCCTTCTGCTGCGCTCGCTCTTCCTTGGCACACTGGAAAATCCCGAACCTCGCTACACCCTGGAATGCTATCCCGTGATCATCGTCGCAGCCGCCGCGCTCTTCATCGGCAAATCGCATAGCGATGAGCGAAAATTCACATGAATCGGGTCACGACTCTGGAATCCTCTCAGAAAAGCCGCATTCAAACGTTTCACAAGACCATAAATACTGAAAATTAAGCTTGAATATTGTGGCCTCGGAGTTGCACAATAGCGCCCCATCAGGTCCCCAGGGTCTCGTCCGTCTGTCTGCTTGGCTAACCTCGGGTCCGTTCAAAAGGAGAATTGAATGCCGGCTAGCGACCTGTCGTCGTGTGTGTCCAAAATGCTTGCGGTTGTGCTACTCGCGTTGTGCGTCGTGATGTTTTTCGGAAAGAATCTCGCAGCTCAACAAGCGACTGCATTGCTGGCTGGAACGGTCAAGGACTCCTCTGGGGCCGTCGTCTCGGATGCAAAGGTAACGCTAAAGAATTCCGATACCAACATCACTCGAGTCTCCAAATCCGACAAGAACGGGGATTTTCTATTTACGTCGATTCCGATCGGCTCCTACGAGGTGGGCGTCGAGCGGCAAGGTTTCAAGAGATCGGTTCGCCGGGGAATCACGCTGGAGATAAATCAGAATGCTCGCCTGGATGTTGTGCTTGAGGTGGGAGCCGCTTCGCAAGTGGTCGAAGTCACCGCCGATGTCACTCAGGTGGATACCATCAGCGATACGATCGGCGACACCGTGGCTGGAGAAACCATTCAGCGCGCACCGCTGAACGGCAGAAACGTTCTCGATCTTGCACTCCTGCAGCCGGGAGTTACGGAAACGAACGGCGATTCGGGCGCAGCCGGCAGTTACAGCATTGCCGGAGGCCGCTCCGACTCGGTTACGTTCTTGCTCGATGGTGGATTAAACAATAACCTGCTCGATAACAGTGTGGTTTTCAATCCCAATCCCGATACGATTGCCGAGTTTCACATCCTCGAAAGCAACTACTCCGCAGAATACGGACGAAACGGCGGCGGCGTGATCAGCGTCGTTACCAAGTCTGGAACCAATCAGTGGCACGGCAGCGCTTTTGAGTTTTTACGCAACGACGATTTCAACGCCAACGATTATTTTAATAT